>JAFGJC010000151.1 GCA_016929305.1 candidate division CSSED10-310 bacterium
AAAACCGGTTCGTTGAATTATCTGGGAGAAACGCTTCTTGGAAACAAAGGATCGCTTACACGAAAACTTCTTCGTTTTTTGCCGCCGGTTGCTGGTGTTTCAGCCTTTTTCAACAACACCCCCATCGTCGCCATGCTCATTCCCGTCATCCGTCATTGGGCAAAGAAACATAATGTGTCCGTCTCCAAATTTCTCATCCCTTTATCTTATGCAACCATTCTGGGCGGTACTTGTACTTTGATTGGAACAAGCACCAATCTGGTTGTACATGGATTGATGCTTCAAAACGGATTGCCTGGCTTCAGCTTTTTTGAAATCAGCAAGGTTGGTATTTCCATCACTATTTTTGGATTGGCAGCCTTAGCATTACTGGGACATCGTCTCTTGCCGGAAAGAAAAGAACCTATCATCGAAATGGGTGAACAAACCCGCGAATTCGTTGTGACATTGAAAGTCGAACCGAATTATCAATATGTAGAAAAATCGGTTGAACAGGCGGGTTTACGACACCTTAAAGGATTATTTTTATTTCAGATCGAGCGGAATGGCCAGTTGATAAATCCTGTCAGCCCTGATCAGGAAATCAAGGCTCATGACCGGTTATTTTTCACGGGGCTGCCAGAAACGATCGTTGATCTCCAAAAAACTCCCGGACTATCACTCCTTAAAGATACCTTCTTTGACATAAAGAATCTTGATTCTGATACAGTAACCACCTTTGAAGTCGTTATTTCCTCGAATTCCCCTCTTATTGGAAAAAATGTGAGAGAAAGCAACTTCAGAAGCCGATATAACGCGGTTATTATGGCCATACATCGAAGTGGTGAACGAATAAAGCAAAAAATTGGCGATATCGTACTTCATGCAGGGGATACACTGCTAATCCTCGCAAAACATGATTTCATGAAGCAATGGTATCATACCAGCGATTTCTATCTGGTTTCCCGATCCGTCGATGTCACGTCGAAACCCAGATGGTATTCGTTTTTTTCAATGGGTGTCCTAACTGCAATGATCGTTCTGATGGCGACAAATATCTTGCCGGTCGTTGTTGCCGTCTGTTTGGCTGCATTAATCCTTGTGTTTTCGCGTTGCATTACTGCCACTGAAGCCCGGAACAGTATCGACTGGAAAGTGCTATTGATCATCGCTTCCGCTTTCGGTATCGCCAAAGGACTTGATAACTCCGGGGTCGCACACTATCTTGCAAATCTCATTATCCTATCTCTGGGTAATTTTGGTATCCTTGGTTTGCTGACTGCAATATATGTTATGACAAATCTCTATACTGAGATAATCACAAACAATGCAGCGGCAGCCATTGTCGTTCCGATTGCGCTGGCAGTCGCCAAGCAGACTCCCCTAATCATCAACGAACGAGCTTTACTTATCACAGTAGCCGTCGCAGCATCGGCATCATTTGCAACTCCCATCGGCTATCAAACAAACCTAATGGTTTACGGTCCTGGAGGCTACAAGTTCCGTGATTTCATAAAAATCGGTATTCCCATGAATATTTTTATTGGAATGGTAGCCATCACCGCAATCTGGTTCTTCTATCTATAGCTGGAGTTCTCCCAACCCACTGTTGTTACCGGCTGAAAGCATTCAGCACGCTTTTTAGGAGTTTTCGTTTTTCTGAGTTCTGGAGATTGCGTTGATATCGGTAAATTGTCTTTTCCCAGTCCCCATACATCGGATTGGGTAACAAAATGTATTCTGCCCCGAATGCATCTTTTTTTGATTCCACCAACTCGGCACGCTGTTCAATTGTCAGATTTCTGCTATAGAATCCGCCAAAATCTCCTAATGAATCACCGATGATCAGAGCAATGCTGCATTTTTCAGCAATGGTCTGGATTCGGCCGGTCTTATCAGGCTGATCTGTTTTCATAACCACGGAAGTTTCACTCACATTCGGGAAATTTTGAATCGTCAGATTTTTCATGGTTGCTGTTTTATCCTTTTCGGACCGGTTTGTGAGATAAAAAATTTCCGCACCCTGTGAATTCACGTAATTCAAAAAATCCAAAGCTCCTGGTATCGCGGGAGCATCAGCTTTATCCGTCCATTGCCGCAAGTTTGCAGGATGCGAGCGATCACCAAGAATCAATGCGGCTTCAAATGGCGTATTATCCAAAACCGTTTCGTCAATATCGACAATGACGGCCAGCGGCTTTGAACCATTATACTCGCTCTTGATTTCGTCAAAACGGTACCGAGCAATCCCAAATGCCTGATAGGATAATGCTCTGGCTTCAGCGGATGTCTGTTTCCATGCAATCGCACTCAACATATAATCATTGGAAATATTACGGGGACAACAACTATTGATGAGTGAAACAATGAAGAGCATTGAAATAATGATTGGAAACTTTTTAAAAACATGATTCATCTGAACCTTATCTCCTCTTATTGAAATGTCGAAACAAAATATCAATTGCATCTTGATTGAAATGCTTATCAATCCTAAGATCATAAATGTGGTTTTAAAAGAATTCAATTGGAGGTTTGGATGAAATATTTATCGATACTATCTGTGGCACTCATTTTTTTGGTAATTCTGAACGTCACGCATATAGCTCAGTGTCAAAATGATGAGCGTGTTGCCTATACACTGAAACCGATAGCTGGAAATGACGGCAAGGAATCACCGTACAAATGCAATATTACAGCCAAAGGACCGTGGGTTGGTGATCTTCTTCATGTATATCATGGCCAGACGAAATTGGGCGATCTGACACGTAATCCTTCCAAGCACAACTGGAGTGGAAAGATCACGTTTCCTGCTGGAGTCAACGTTACGGATTGCTATGTTAAGGATGGCGCAGGAAATAAAGTATCGATTGAAATCAGCAAACTGAGCGTGAAATAGAATCCTGTTGATGCATGGTTCTAAAATAAACAATATATAGAAAGTTCACATTTATGAAATTAAAGCTGAAAGTTTTGTGTTTATTCATGATCCTGATCAATCTTTATTGCATTTCCGCTATTTCAGGCAGAGATATGATATCCCGTGGGGAGCCGCTTCCGGCATGGGAGACGGAAGAGGAAGCAGCATTGCGGGCAAAATACGGTTTCCCCATGCCAGACGAGATCAGCGATCCACCACCCGGAAATGTAGAATCATATGCGGAATGGGCATCAGCCGATGGTGTCATTATCGCATGGATGGCATTTGATGCGTTTTTGGCGGACATGGTCTCTGAGTTCATCAATGTCGGTACGTGTTGGATTGTCGTTGAGAGTGCATCCGATCAGACCTATGTGGAATCATACTTGTCTGGTCAGGGAATCCCCTTGGATAATGTGGATTTTCTGATCTTCAATATGGACAGCGTCTGGATGGTCGACTATGGTCCATTTTTTGTGGAGGTGGATGGCGACAGGCAAATAATTGATCATATATATGACCGGTACGGACGCTGGGAAGACGATAAATTTCCATGGAGACTGGGCGAAGCATGGAGCGTTCCGTGGTATAGTTCTGATCTGCGTATCGAAGGCGGTAATTTCATTGCCGATGGCGATGGCATCTGCTTTATCACCGATCGGGTCATCGAACAGAATGCTCCATATCTTTCAGAACAGGAGGTATATGATCGTCTTCGAGATTACTGTGGATGTGATACGATTCATGTGTTGGACCGTCTCAACGATGGGACGGGTCACATCGATATGTTCGCAAAACTGCTTGATGTTGATACAATGCTGATAGGTCAATATCAATCGAGCCAGCCCGAATACAATACTCTGGAAAACAATGCCACATATGTTGCCAGTCAAACGGCGAGTAACGGTAATCCTTACGATGTCGTCCGTGTACCGATGCCAGGACAATCAAGCAGTTATTGGACATATACAAATTCACTTATTGTAAATGATCATGTTTTTGTACCGACATACAGCCTTCCGACAATGGATGCGCAGGCAATTCAAATTTATCAAACAGCTATGCCGGGTTACAGCGTCGTGGGCATTGATGCGTCAGACGTGATCGGTTCGGGTGGCGCTATTCATTGTACCACAAAGGTTGTGCCGGTCGCGGCAGCTTATTCAGCTTCTTTGACTGAAGTTGATATCGATGACAGCGGTGGCGACAGCGATAATATTTTGGATCCCGGTGAAACCGTAGACCTGATATTTACATTGCGCAATTCAGGTCAGGAACTGTTGACCAACGTTTCGGGTTATCTGACATCGAATGATCCGACTTATGTAACTGTTCAGGTCTCAAATACAACATGGCCGGATATCCTTCCCGGATCAACCTCTGCATCGATTGCACCTCAATGCCAAATATTTGTCGATCCGAACACACCTGAAAACACAGAACTTGGTTTTGAACTTGAAATTGTGGCCGATAGCTACACCAGTATAAAAACATTTTCACTAACAGCAACATCAATCGCCCGGCATTATATCTGGAATCTGGACATCAATCCGGGTTGGACATGTGAGGGCGATTGGGCATGGGGTATCCCATCCGGCAATTCAGGAGATCCATCTTCCGGTTATACTGGATCTCACGTATACGGTTACAACCTTTCAGGCAACTATCCAAACAATATGCCCGAGCGGTCATTGACATCAGAAGCGATAGATTGTTCAAACATTGAACAGTTGGAGATATCTTTCATGCGCTGGTTAGGAGTGGAAAGTTCAGCATACGATCATGCTGCATTCAGAATTTCGACCGATGGCGTGACCTGGACAGATATCTGGACACATTCGGGTGCAACAGTTGAAGAGACATCATGGCATAGCGTCAGTTATGATATTTCGAGTATCGCAGATCATGCTGCAACCGTGTATCTTCGATGGGTAATGGGATCCTCGGATTATACTGTGAACTATTGTGGTTGGAACATTGATGATATCGAGATATGGGGTGTATCTACTGAACCCGAACCCACAGCAACGCCACAACCAATAACCCCCACACCGACACCTACCATATCACCTTCCACGACGCCAACAGGATCTGCACCTTCAGTCACACCCACGCATACACCTCCGGTCGCTTCACCGACAGTTGCACCATCATGGACACCTTCTCCAACTCCGACATCTCCTCCCGCTACATTCACATACACGCCTTCACCAACATCAACACAAGAAGTGCCATCATCAACGGCAACACCAACCTCCACACCAATTCCCATAACCCATACACCGGCACCGAATCCAACGAATACGCCAGTTTCAGATCAGCCAGTCATCACATTGATTCTGAATAAATCGCTTTTCCATCCAGGCGATGATTTCATATTAACCTGCCGAGTGATGAATCCAGGAAATCAGCTTACTGCTGATGAGTATATCCTGTTGGATGTCTATGGGATGATATGGTACTGGCCTTCATGGAGTATGTATCCGGACAATGAAACGTTGAATCTGAATGGTAATTATGATCATACCGACACGATACTTTCATTTATCTGGCCTGATACAAATGGCAGTGCGGACGGTTTTAAATTTTGGGCAGCTTTGGTTGACCCGACGTCATTTACTCTTTTAAGTAATGTAAGTATGGTTGAATTCGGTTACTCTGATTTCTGAAAATTAAACGGATCGATACACAATTCTGAACACATCGGCTGAACTTTCCGTCATCCTTGCGGAACAGGCATCTACTCCTGAGGTATTTTGCAAAATTTTCCATAAAAGTAAACATTACTCCCGTTCATCTCAATTAGGAATTTACACCGTTGATCCCACTTCTGAATTCGATCCGAAATCATTATCGTGATGTGGAAAACCTGCCTGAGTTTTTTCTCTTTTATCGATGACGATAAAATCATCACTCCAGGAAAAAATATGGTATTACCAAAACAAGAAGTGATCAGACTTCATGGTATCCATATTCCATTTACATATTGAATCGGAATGTGTTGAAGTTATTCCCCCCAAAAAAAACCGGCCTGACGATGTGCGTCAGGCCGGATGAGAAAACTCAAATGTGCTGTTTATTCGTAACCGAATTCCACAAAATCGTAACTTCCAACAATCTGGCTTGTATTGGGATCAAGGAATGCACCCCAGAAATACAGACCAGACACCGTGCCAAAATTACCTTCTGGCCAATTGAAATCCATGATGGTCATAGTTTCATCTGAATAGCCGGGAAGTGTTGTCAGCACATAATCCGGTGTCATCATCCATCTGGGATAGAACCAGTACATTCCATAGACATCCAGAATGATCCATTCCTCCAGAGTGACTTCCGGTCCTGGATTGATCGCTCTTCTCGTCAATAGGAAATGGTCACCTGCCTGGAAAGAAGTATCGCTGATTTCCAGATCCATGACGATAGTTGTGGGACCTTCCGTGGGTGTCGGTGTATTGGGTGCTGTGGTCGGTGTTGGTTCGACAGGTGTATGAGTGGGTCTGGGTGTATTGGTCGGCGGAATGGGAGTTTCGGTTGGAATCGGTGTATCGGTGGGTGGAATGGGTGTTTCAGTTGGAACTGGTGTATCAGTGGGAGGTACCGGTGTGAACGTCGGTGTAAACGTTGGTGGAATTGGGGACGGAGTTGGTGTTCGTGTCGGTGGCACTGGCGTTACTGTCGGAGTGTTAGTGGGCGGTATTACTCCACTCGATTCCGCCCAGATTTCAACATCATCGATGTTCCATCCGCAGTATGTTACGGAGTAGTCTGTCGGTCCCATGACCCACCGCAGGTAGACAGTCGCTTGCTCATCTGCATACGCAGAGATGTCGAATGATTGCGGAATCCAGGAGGTGTCTGTAAACGATGAGCCGGTATGTTCCCAAACCGTGTTCCAGGTGGTGCCGTTGTTGGACACCTCAAACGCTGCATGGTCATAGCTGGCGCTTTCGACACCGAGCCACCTCATGTATCGAACTTCGACATTGATCAGATTGGAACAGTTGATATCTGCTGTTGTCAGATAGGTTTCCGGCAGATTATTTGTGTAATCGCCTGACAGATTGTATCCGAAAACATTGTCACCAGTGTAACCCGATGTAGGATCACCTTCGTTACCCTGCGGCACACCGTGTTCCCAAGCACCCTCGGCATACCAGGACGGACAGTAATCCATGGACCAGAAATAACGTCTGGCAAACGTCGATGTTGTTACTTCCAGATCAAAGCTGTCCGATGCAGTATAACCTTCGGCTGAGATATCCAGAGTAAACTGGATCATTTGATGTTCCGGCGTTGACGGACTGGCTGTTACCATGAAATATGGCTCCTGGCATGTACCTGACGATCCGCCCATAATATCGGGAAAGGTTGCCGTGTCATCATTTATCGTGATGTATTCCGGATGGTTCGATGTCAGAACAGCACTGACAGAACTGGCCATTCCGTTTCCAAGATTATCAAGAGTAACGATAAGCTGAGCGGTTTCACCGGGATCGAGAATACCATCAGCATCACCTCTCTCCGGATCGGCGACAACAACGTTTCCGTATGCCAAGCTTGGAGCGACAATGGTGTCACTAAAACCCGTTGATCCTGAAGTTTCATTAGTTGTATAGGCAATCGTAAACGGAATGACTTCACCATCATCAACACCCGTATCAACGGTGAAAACGAAATTCGTCAGTGATGTCCCTGTTCCGCTTTGTGGTATATCCGGGAAATTAGCCGCATCGGTCGTGATGTTCACATGCGGATTTGATGTCGTTAATACTGCTGAAACACCCGTAGCCGACAATCCGTTATTCTCCAGAGTCACCGACATGGAAATGGTTTCACCGGCATTTATTTCACCATTATTGTTACCCGCTGAATCATCGATGACATGATCACCGTACACAAGGATCGGGACATTACACGGCGCCGTATATGAAACTTCCACATCGTCGATGTTCCAACCGCAGTAAGTCATCGATCCATCTGTCGGACCCATGACCCACCGCAGTTTTACATTGCTGTTTCCGGCGGCCCAGTCACTGATATCATACTCAACATATGACCAGTCAGTGTCTTCAAAAGATCCTCCGGTATGCGTCCAGATGGTGTTCCATGTGGTACCGTTATCACCGGAAACTTCGACTCCCGCATGATCATACGAAGCGCTTTCAACGCCCAGCCATTTCCAGTAGCTTAAGAATACTTCCGTTGCTCCGGAACAATCGAAAGCGTTTGTCGTGACATACGTTGGCGGAAGACCGTCACCGTAATCACCGGCCAGATTATAGCCGACAACGTTTTCTCCCGTATAACCGGAAGAGGGATCACCGGAATTACCGAGTGGCTGACCCCATGCCCACTGACCTTCATAAGTCCAACCGGGATTGGTATCCATATTTTCGCTGAGGAACAGAATCAGTTGAAGTGTCGTGAACTGATAATAGGATCCTCCATTGTCATCTTCAGCTATATTGCCGCCAGCATCGGTGCTGGAAACTTTAAAGAAATAATCCGTGCATGTTTCTAGTCCTGTTAACGTAACTTCGTGTTCCAGAACCATACGTTCATCGGTCACGACGTCACCGGGAGGTGTGGTTTCACCCCATGTAACAACGGTGTTTGATTCTTCACTGGTGTGCCAGGATATCGTCGCGGATGATGTCGTAATATCACTCACTGTCAAGCCACTGATAATAGGTCCTTCGCAGTCCGTGGTGGCGGTATCATAGACATCCTGAGGTGATCCCTCGCAATCCGCATCTGCATAATGTGCCGTGATTTCATCTCCGTGCGACACGAGTAAAAATCCCGGACCTGATTGAGTTGCCGATGTCTGAATCGTTCCTGAAAATTCACCGGAATCCGGTGAGACTTCGGTGAGTGTAACAGTTTCCGGGGTCGGTTCACTGTCGGAATACATTCCCACTTCAGCGGTATCCAGTGCACCAGGATTTATATTCAGATCTGAATCCCATAATCTGATTACGATTTCCTGATCGCAATTGTACATCTCACGGTTAAGTGAAACGACACCGCATCCGGCGGCAACAACCAACAGAGGTTTCTCTGTCCAGACGAGATTGTGCCCGGTAACGGTAATGTTCGCATTTCCGGGTCCCGGGGGAGTGAAGTGAACTGTTGCGACGCCTGATGCATTGGTGTAAGCCGCTCCCAGCAACGTATCGTCCATCGTAACAGCAACAAGCGCACCCTGTCTGCCGCTGCCACCAACATTGACCGTAATATCGAAATCCTGCTCGTTGGGTGTCGTGCTGTCCGGACAATCAATTACAGGTGTTTCAGGAATACGCCCAACGAAATCCATGGACGGATCACCCATGAGATTATAGATATCGAAGTAGTAATTTGCGCTGCTGGATCCTGAGTTGTATACCCCTATCAATCCATAAAAATACATGGCAGACAGTGTATGAATCGAGTCTGCATGCTGAGCTCTGTAAATCTCTCGCTGTTCGGCATCATCTTCATCCCAATAGGAGCTGTCAGAGGTACCCCAATATGACACGGAACCTTTATTGGCTTCCAGCAGCCAGCGTTCACCGAACGAAATGGTCTGATCGTGAAGATTGGTGCCACATGCGAACACCATGACATTGCCATACAGATCGGCATTTGTCAGTGCCTGAACATTTGAGTGTACGAAGTGAATACTTGCCGTACCGGACCCGTCGCCATATCCGTGACCAGAATAGCATACGATACCCCGGCCAGCGTTGACATTGTCGGCGAAGTCCTGAGTGTCTCCACCCAGTCGCTCATAAACAGAATGGAAAGTATTATTGGCAGGATCGTAGGGCAGAATGTGATTGTTGAAACACCATTCATGCGTTGCTTCTAGCATCGATGCATGATCTGAGGATGCTAACCATACACTGTCCTTGAAGTAGTCAGTCGACGGCAATGTCATCTGTTCAAACGGAACGACCTTCGCAAGGATATTTTCAAGATCGGTTGTACTTCTGATGGAAAACCGTCCGATCATGATATCAGGCGTCCAGAATCCCGTTCCCTCCAGCTCCGTGTATTGATTATCATCCGCAGTCCCCGATGCTTCACCCGTATAGCAGGGAATCGTATCCGTATCGCCGGCAAGGAGCACATACACCGGAGGATTCAGCCAGTTCTGGTAGGCATTGGCAATGTAGTTCCGGATTGCGGTTGTCGTCGAACCTGCCTCACTTGTGGGCGTAACAGTCACGTCATATCCTGCAGATTCCTTCAACGCTACGAAGGGAGCCAATGCATTTACATAGTTGTCATGACAGATAATCAGATAAGAAATCGGCACTGGAGGTGGAAACACGAAATCTCTGTATGCGCCGTGATTCAACGAGAGATTCTCCAGAATCTGATCGAATGCCGGGTTATAGTACCGTCTAGCGTTTTCCAGCGTCAGATACTCGTCAGAATTGCTGAAGTTAAGCTGAATCTGCATCTCTGAAGCATACTGTATCGCATTTTTAACCGGATTGTAGCCCAGGGGAGTAATCTCGATAACGGCAATACGGTGACCTCTCATATAATCGATGTCACGAATTCGAACCGCCGGTCCGCCAAGAAATTCATTGTGTTGATAAACCGCTTCATTAATAACGAACGGTGCACTTTCGAGCGCACCCGGCAATTTGGGAACCGGTGCTTGAACCGGAATGAGCGGGAAAGATAATCCAGCTTCCGACAATTCCATTTCTCCGGATTGGACAATTTGATATTGAAGATCAACTTCAGCTCCATATGGAATTTCAACAAACCGTCTGATAGCAGGAATACGCGGATATCCGACCTCCCCTTGATAGGAATCTTTTTCCACAGACAGCCGTGTAAATTCCCCTTCTTTTGTTTTTTCAACAAGAGCTTCAAATCCTGAGATTGCGAATTGGATGTCGATAGCCTTCCAATTGCTATCCACCTGGAATTGAGGTGACTGCTGACGTTCAACCTGGCTAAACGCCACCCAGCCTGCGTTGCCGCTTCCGGCAAATATGGCTGATGTAAAAATCATCATGAAAGCAGCAATCAATAATTTTTTAGAGATGAACTTCATGCACAAAATCCTCCTTTAGATTGGGTTACATTTGTTTTTGTGAATGTTCTTCAACGTATTATTCTTAAACATACTCCTTTCCTGATAAAACTCAGGAAAGATAATTTGTGCAATTTATATTCCACAAACCCTGTCTTTAGATCTTTTTTTACTGTCATTCCGTGAACAACCTCTCCCTATCATTGATCCCTTGACAACTGAATATAGAGATCGTAGCGTTTAGCCCGTTTTAAGAGGATTTCCACTTTCTGAAACAATCAATATGGTGAAGGAGAAAACCATGAGTGTTTTTTGGGATGATGATATTAGACTCGATCGCTGGGCCAGAGTAATCGTTGATTTCTGCACAAATATCAAAAAGGGTGAACGCGTAGATATTAGTGGTGAATATGACGGACATCCGCTTCTTCTGGCTTTGTATAGAAGGTGTCTTGAGGTGGGATCACATCCGGTGCTGCGACCGATAATACCTGAATCCGCTGAAATCTATTACAGTATAGCTTCCGATGAACAGCTTTCCCATGTTCATAAAATTGATCTGTATACGTTGCGCCATACGGACGTGTCATTGCATGTGATGGCGGAATCCAACACAAAATCACTCAATTGGGTAGAACCGGGGAAAATGTCCAAAGTCAGGCTTGCTCGCAAGGAGCTGGGAAAGATACGAAAGGAACGTGTCCGGTGGAATGTCACGAGTTATCCTACGGACGCATATGCACAAGATGCCGGCATGTCACTTATAGAATTCCGTGACTTTATTTATGATGCGGGTTTTTTGAACCATGAGGACGCTTTGGCGCGCTGGCAACGACTTCGAGATCGTCAGCAGGCGATGACCAAGGTGCTGCAAAATACTCACTTCTTTCGTATAGAATCCGACACCTGCGATCTACGATTGGGTGTTGAGGGAAGGCGGATCTGTGAAAGTTCGGGAGGGGTTAACATGCCTGACGGCGAAATATACACCGGACCTCAGGAAATCGCCGTCGACGGTTGGATCCAGTTTTCGTTTCCAGGATATTATCTCGGTCAAATCGTTCACGGAATTAAACTTGAGTTTAAAAAAGGCCGAGTAGTGAATGCAAGTGCAGAAGCGAATGAAGCTTTTCTTCTGAAAATGCTTGACACCGATCCCGGCGCACGGCATATCGGGGAATTAGGCATCGGTACAAATTGGGGTATTCAGCGTTTCACGCAAAACATGCTTTTCGACGAAAAAATGGGCGGCACAATCCATCTGGCTTTGGGCGATGCATACCGGGAAACATTAGGCAAAAACAGATCGGCGATACATTGGGACATTCTTCATGATTTAAGGGAAAACGGTCGGATTTATACCGATGACACGCTCTTCATGGAAAATGGAAAATTTGTCGGTAAATTTGCTGAAATCTGGGAAAACTGTATCTAAAACCGATATGTCGCTCCAAGAATCGGAAGAAAAGGCAGATTGTTAATTCTTTCTTTCTGTGGCTTTAACTTCGGCGGATTACCGGTATTGTATCCATAGACATATAGATTCTGCCGGTCTGTCAGATTTATCATGTCCAGATAAATGGTCAGTTCACCGGATGGGAGCTGTTTTATCCATTGCGCTTTCAAATCCAGCCGGGCATATGGTTCCAAACGAGCGCTATTGAGCCGGCCATACTGGGCGACCCAAATCGGATAGTGAGGCGGATCCCGGTCCAATTCCAAATTCCATCCGATAATCGGCGTTTCAGGTTTTCCTGAACTGTAGGTAAACCGCGACGAAAAAACCCAGTTTTCCCAGGGAGATACATCTAACAGCAAGTGAAATGTGTGCCGTTGATCCTGCAAGGGATAGTAATACTTCGAAACCTCCCTGTGCAACGGATTATATCTCCGGCTTGTGGTATAGCAATACGTTATCCATCCGTTGATCCGCTTCCATGGAAACAATTGCGCAAACAACTCGACGCCGGATGCGTGTCCTTTGCCGGCATTTATAAACGGTTTTCCGTTCAGAATTGCCTCGTATGCTGCAGCTTCAGTATCATGATTGACAATGAGATTGTCATACTGCTTGTAGAATCCATCGATCCGTATCCGCAAAATATCTGCCGGATCGAGCTCACATCCTACAATAAAGTGCATCGCCCGTTCCGATTGCAAGTCGGGATTTCCAAATCCATCCGCAGTCTGGAGAACATCATAGGGAAATTGAAAGAAAATCCCCCATCCGGATCTCAACCGAAAACGCTCTGACAGACTTAATTGAGCATTGATTCTTGGTGAGAAAGTCCATTGATCGGTTGCATCCCAGCGATCACATCGAACACCAAGGGCAAGCTGACTGTCCTGGGTATTTTCGGGAGTCCACTTCAACTCTGACCAGAGACTTTCAAACTCAAAGGGTGTGTTGAAATCAATATCTGTTTTTCTTGTATTTTCATTACCGGTTTTTCTTGATCCTGGTATTTGAGTTCGAAAATCGATCAAATAGGAGTTTAGTTCCACCATTGCCCGGCCGGCTTGAAAACCTGTTGAAAAACACAAGGTTTCGGTTTCTCGACTGGTTTCCAAATCGCTCATAAAAAATTCGACATCTGCATCGGCTTGCGCAGGTTCTGTTCCTGTTAAATCCGCTCTGGTTTGAGTAAATGTATACGTTAAAGATCCGTTGACATTCCATTTGGGACTTATCCACTCTTCCCAGGACAGGTTAATTATTCTGTTCTTATTGATATAAAAAAATGTGCCCGGCTCAGCATTAGGGTTTTCCAGGGGACTATCCAGAGTAAATCGTTCAAGTCCATCTTGTCCTTGCAAATACTCCAGAGAAAGCTTGCGGGATGGTGCCAGCCAGGTCAGTTTTGCAAATCCGTCACCAAAGTATGGCGCAGCGATATCATCGTCTTCATTTATTGCTCTGATTATGAAATCGTAATACGATCTCCGAAAAGCTCCCATAAAACTAATCCGATCCCTGATCAAGGGTCCTTCCAGTATTGTTTTGATGGTTATCGGACTGAGATCGATCATTGCATGATACTTTCTGAAATCGCCGGACCGGTAACTGACATCAAGAACACCAGACAAAGCATTCCCATATCTGGGAGGAAAACCGCCGGTAAAAAAATCAACTTTGTCTATTAAATCCTCAAAATATACGGTAAATGCGCCGCCCAAGTGATAGGGATTTAGCAAATAGCTCCCGTCCAGAACCAGCATTGTTTCATCCGCACTGCCACCTCTTACATATAAAACAGATGAAAAATCATTTTCGGGTACGACACCCGGCAAGGTCTGAATCTTCCTGACGGGATCTTCCAGGCTTCCCGCTTCACGTTTGAGCGTCCCAGCATCAACTTCAATTTCCATGATATCTTTGAACCGCAGTTCGAGGGTGGGCGCTGTGACGACGATTTCTGTATTGTAACTCACCGGATCCAAAGGGATTTTAAACATTTTTTTTTCGTGTCTGTTCTTCCTTATATCAATTTTTTGCAATTCAACAGGACAATATCCCACAGCTTCACAAAATAATGAATATCGGCCCGGCACAACGTTATCGATAATAAATCCTCCCAAAATATCACTTTTGGCAGTACGGTTTCCCGGTTTTAATGTCACGGTTGCATCAGAAACAGGTGCACCCGACAAAGCATTGACAATTTCGCCTTCAATAATCGCAGCGTGGAGCGCTGTGATGAGAAATATCACCACACAAATAAACAACATGGAGTTTTTCAAGCAACTCATAGGATGGAAAACTATAATGATAGTGAAGAGATTATTCAACCGTGACAGATTGGTCTGTATTTTGCAGTCATATAATGTTTTGGGGTGGGTAAGTCAAAAAACACTAAAGGGTACGTGAGGAACAGCTTATGAAACGATTGAAAAACCTGATATTAATTGGATTGACGGGTCTTATGTGTCTCCTTATAACAGCATCTTCTCTGGCTGTTTATGAAGTCGGTGACACGGTTACCGATTTTACGCTGATGGACGCCTATGGAAATCCCGTATCGTTATCAGATTATGAAGGTATGGTCACACTTCTTGCCTTCTGGTCACCTACCTGAGGTGGATGCATTGAGGAGGCTCCTCATTTACAGCAAATGTTTGAAACATATCGAGATCAAGGTTTTATGGTATTGTCTTTCGGTGTTGGCCAATCGGTATCGGGATGTCTCAGTTGGGCACAACAATTTGGTTTGACCCATCCGGTCCTCGCGGATACAAATCGAACCGTATATTATGCTTTTTCACCCGGACCGACCCATTATGTTCCTCACAATGCGGTATTGGATTGTGATTTCGTCGTATTGTATACAGCTGTCGGATACTATGAAGCACAAGTAATGGCTGCCATAACATCCGGTCTTGAAGACACGATCGGTGCGGTGCATACGCCGCTGACGGATACCGAAAACACGGCGGATCCGCTTATTTTCGATGCATCGTTTGACACGACTTCACCATTTGTATCAGGCTACCCTGTACTTGCTTACAACATGGACGGCAGCGGATCCTACACCGAGATCGCGATGAGCCCAACCCGATGGACTGCTTATTCCGCTCAACTGCCTGCCCAGCCAGACGGTACTGATATTTATTATTATATAGATCTCAGAAACCAAGTAGGCTGCGATCGAACGTTACCCGCAAAAGCTCCCGATAATCGATATTCGTTTCATGTGGGTGCGGATCTGATTCCTCCAATGATCACGCATGATCCACTGACGGAGTATGCAGAAACTTATTGGCCGGCAACCATTCAGGCGGAAATAACGGACAATATCGGTGTTGATAGCGCAACGCTCGAATTTCGTATTAACGGAGGTGCGTTTAGCCAGATACCGATGACGGAACGCGGAATATATGAAGCAACTTTTACGGGGGAAGTCGTTACCGGAGACGTGGTGGAATACCGAATCATCGCCACTGACCTCGCTCAGAATCCAAATACAGCCTATCATCCTGATGAGGGATATCATACTTTGAACGTTATCGATGCTCTGGATGCTTATATCATTGATCTGGATCCAGCCCACAATTCCGGACCTGTGATCAGGGATGATCTTCAGAATCTCGGTTTCACCGTGAGCTATACAACCGAACTTCCCTCAACGCTTCTGGCTTATAACTCCATTTTTGTTTGTTTGGGAGTATACAGCCAGAACCATGTGTTGAATCAGACAGAAGGCGATTTCCTGAAAACATTTTTAGATTCAGGAGGATCGGCGTATATGGAAGGCGGCGATACCTGGGCATGGGATACACAGACATCATTTCACGGTTATTTTTCCATTAATGGAACATCAGACGGTTCGGGTGATGCCGGACCCGTCAATGGAATAGATGGAACGTTCACTCGGGATTTGCATTACAATTATCAGACCGATTCCAGTTTTAACAGTTACATCGATCATTTATCTCCCATTGGTGATGCCTTCTCAATACTTCAAAATGGGAATCCTGTGTACTACAATGGCATCGCATACGATGGACGGACCTACAAAACCGTTGGGACAAGCATAAAATATGGAGGTCTTTACCAGCAACCTTCAGGTGCATCTCCTTCCGCGCTTTTAGAAGGTATCATGGAGTTTTTCGAGATCATCCCCGATATTCCGACACAGACACCAACAATTCCGGTACCGACGGACACGCCTCAACCGCCAACAGCAACACCGGGAGGGCCGACAGAAACGCCCCAGCCACCGACATCAACTCCAAGTGAACCGACTGAAACACCTTTACCATCGACTCCAACACCGGTTTCACCGACAAATACGGCCATTCCAAGTTGGACGCCGACAGAACCAACAGAAACGCCGACCCCTCATCCACCCACTGCAACTGCCAGTCCTACAGCAGTGCCCACCGATGTTGCTACTGCGACAGAAACCCCGTATCCCGATCCATACATTAAAATCAACATGAATCAGACCGATTTTACAGCGGGTGATCCTTTCCAACTGAATGTAACGGTGTACAATCCGCTAGGCGCAGTTCAAATCAACGAGTTTATTGTTCTTGATATCTTTTCATTGAGTTATTTTTTCTGGCCTTCCTGGACAGAAACTGCTGATTGGAATACGGTGAATTTATCGGAAGGTTACTTTGCGACAAGTACCATATTCGATTTTACATGGCCTGAAAATGTTGGGGCAGCAGACAATCTGAGATTTTGGACAGCCATGATCAAACCGGATACCGGAGCACTTTACGGCAGCTACGATATGGTTGAATGGCAATACCACTGAGGCTAGTGATTAGAGTATAGACCGGATATCTTCCAGATCATTGATAATACAAAGATCCGGCCAGTCCGGTGTATGGTTGTGCGATGTCAGCCAGACCGGTATCATGCCGGCACGCGCTGCGCCAATAATATCGATATCAAATGTATCGCCGATGAAAACGAATTCTTCGGGTAAGTAATCCGGATAGATGTTCATTGCCATTCTGAAAATCTCCGGGTGGGGTTTCTTGACCGGGAAATCTGAGGAAAACAACATTGGATTGAAAAAATCAAAGATCTTCCACCGGGTAAACAACTCCTTGTAGACAATGGATGGGTGAAAAACATTGGATATGAGTCCAATATTATAGTGTTTCGCGCTGAGATAGCTTAAAATTTCCATTGCATGCCGTTTCATGAGAAACTTATCGACCATAAATTCGATATATCCCCAAAACAGGCGATGCAACACCTCAAAAGGTACTGGAGTTGGAAAATACTCCTCCACCGCTGTTTTAATTACA
>JAFGJC010000013.1 GCA_016929305.1 candidate division CSSED10-310 bacterium
AATATGTCCTCCGGCATTATTCCGAACATCTACAATCAATCCTTCCCGTTCCACTTCCGCGAGAAATGCCCTGTGAAACTGGGAATATCCCATCGAACCCATATCCTGCATATAAATATATCCGATCCGACCATCGGTTTTTTCATGCACATACTTTGTGGTCCGATTAATCCATTCTCTCAACCTTGCAGAGGATTCAGCAATGATGGTTTTTATCAGAACATCTTTCGTTTTACCGTTATTTTTTGTGATGGTGAGCGTTACATATTCACCGCCGTACCCATCCAGCAGCTTTTCGGGCGTATCCTCTTCAGAAAGTGACCGTCCGTTGATTGCTGTTAATATGTCTCCCGGATCCACATCAACACCCACCTTATTCAGAGGCGAGTTTTGAGAATCATCCCATGGATCGCCTCTGACAATGTGTTCAATGATAAATCCCTTATCTGGAACATACCGGATATCGGCACCCAGTGAACCGATGCGAGGTTTTTCCTTTCGGTAATAATCTCCGCCGATTTCATAACAATGGGATGTGCCGAGTTCGCCGCCAAGTTCCCAGAGTAAATCGGAAAGCTCGGCCCGGGTTGATATTCTGTCCAGAAGCGGCTGGTATTTTCTGCAAACTGATTCCCAGTCAACGTTGGCCATATCGGGGGTATAATAATGATCTCGCAGCAGACGCCATGTCTCAAAATACATTTGCTTCCATTCCTCACGTGGAATGACCGAAACTTTGATCCGGTTTAAATCTATCCATCCACTCTCTCTCCCGGGTTTTGCATCCTTGTTTTCCATTTCATCCTTTTCGGGTTTATCTTTCGCCTTGATAACACGCAGTTTGTTGGCAGATCGATACACGATCGTTTTCCCTGTTTTGGATAACCTGTAGTTGGAAACGCCTTTCAGATACATTTCGAATTTTAATTTCGTAAAATCATAACAGTAAAGCACACCATCAGCCCGTGGAGATGAAGACAACCAGTCTTGAGACAATGTACCTTCAACTGGATTGGAGATCACATAAACGCGATTCTTTGCGGATCTGATGTGACTGTACCTGCCTTCTGAAATTGGAAAAGCATCGATTCTGTTCGTTATTCCTTCAAAATCGACATGAACCGGTTGAGCAATTTTTTCCTGAGATTCTTCTTCTTTTGAAGTTTCTTCCTCCAGCGATTTCGGAGTAGGTATAAACGGAGAGGGAATATTCTCACGCAACGCAACGACCATCGGCTGAATACCCTTCGGAAAACCATAACTGAATCCCAGATTGTCGGTAACCGGATCGAAAACCCTCATCGACAAGAAATACAGATACTTCCCTGAGGGATCGAAAACGGGATCGAAATCCCTTAAAACCGGCCGGGTGACAGTCTGTGATTCCCGGCTCTCCGTATGATAAATTTTTATAACGCTGCGCCTCGGGGATATTTGCAAATCATACGCGATCCATCGCCCGTCCGGAGACCATGAGACGCCTTCAGTTCGCCCCCATTCACTTCGGTCCACAATCTTTTTTTCACCGGTATCGAGATCTATCGTCATAATTTCCTGGCGTTGATTTGTGATCACCACCTCGTCTTTAGCTGGATTCACCTCCATATGAATCGCTCGTCCAAAATCGACATCTTCCAGACATACCGGTGATTTTTTCCCCGAAACATAATGGATTTCAAGCCGCTCATCACCTGTTGCGTCTGACACCACGACAATCCGTTTATTATCGTTCAGCCATCTAACCAATCGGTACCTTGCAGAACCTCCTGACGTTCCATATTGTCGGACAGCACCTTCCCAATGAGCAAAGGTGAAGGGTTTACCACGAGCGATAACCGCAAGAGACTCAGCACCGGGATTTACGTCGTATGATTCAAGGTATTCCTGAGCCTTTACAAATTTGGGCAGAATCTGCCATTGATGTGACGTAAAAGCGATATCAATCTTATTCGTTTCACCGGAATCTATGGACAGTGCGAACAGGTCGCCACCGGACTGATAAACGAGATGTTGACCGTCCGTTTTGGAGTTTCTGGTATAAAAATTGTCGTGATCCGTGTGCCGCTGCACATTTTCGCCATTCAGATCGCAAGAATAGATATTGCCGATACCTTCGTGATCCCCGATAAAATAGATTCGGTCGCGGATCCACAAGGGATAAGCCAGATTTGACGGCAAGTCCAAAAGTTTCCGGAAGTTCCCGTCTCCTTTTCTATCAATCCAGATTTCGCCCATTCGACCTCCCCGATACCTTTTCCACTGCGCTGGATCTCTGCCGTGGCGGCCTAATACCACACCTCTATCCGGCCCGAAAGAAATCGATGATCCCCAGCTGTAGCCGGCATTCTCAGGCAATCCTCCCCCGACAGATACCGAATAAATAAGAGAATGAGATCGGAAAGGTTGTTTGGCTGGTGAAGCAAACAGCAGCTTTTTGCTGTCTGGAGTCCATCCTAAAAACCTGATGGCCGCCGTTCCCATGAATGTCATACGCTTCAGCGCTCCGCCATCTGACGGCATGATATAGATTTCAGGTGTGGCATCGAACCGGCATACAAAGCCAATCCATAGTCCGTCAGGTGACAGTATGGGAGAAGACAGTATCCCCAGATTCGATGTCAGTCGAACCGGCTTACCACCTCCCAAAGCTACACTCCAAATATCATCATCAGCTACAAATACAACATGATCACCATTGACACTCGGTTCCGAATAGTACCCTTTCTGTGACATTCTTTCGCCTCCTATGTTGGATAATCCATCGCCTCTCTCAGGCTATCCATATTAAAGACGGGCTTCCGTGTCAATTTGCATACGATGAAAGTTTATAGCGGATCAACGCCTTGAATTTGTTTGTGGAGTAGGCAATATTATATGCTGCCTTGGCAGGATAACCTCAATGACTATGAACAGAAAATCACCGAACGTTGCCGACGGTTTTTCAAGTCATTATTTGCCGCTGTTCTGGGAACGGCAGCGCCAGCAATGGGAAAACTATACTCATAATACTCATCATGACCTGAATACGATCGATTCCGAAATATTTTCTCTGGTTGACACCCACAGAAAGCTCCTCACTGAAAACACCATCAACACTCACCTGATGAAGAAAATAGTCTTGCGCGAATGGATTGAAAAACATCCTGAAACTGCCGCTCTGCGAAATAAATTGGACGACAGGGGTCATTACATTACCGGATCGATGCCGGCGGATCCGCAAGAGCTTGCCAGGAATATCCGGCTCGATGTTATCCGTTTGATGAAACTGCGAAACAAACTCGCCCGGTCACTTCAATTTGAAACATATCCAGACCTGATGTTGTTCACCGAAGATCTCTCTCAATCCGGTTTGAAATCGTTTCTTTGTTCGACACTGAATGCATATTTACCCGAAGCACACGCAATAATAAAGCACCGAAATATCAAATGGACAACTTGGTTTGATCATCTGGAGCGGATGAGTTCATCAGTGTTGCATACCGTTGATGATATTCACCTGTCTCTTTGGCGAAAAATGGGATTTCCTAATGATGGAAACATTAAGATTATCTCCAAACAACAGTCTATTCATGGATATGCGGGAATTCTTAACGGTGCTCGGGACATCCGGATTCTTATTCGGCCTGTCAAAACTGTTCACGGGGTTATGGTGTTTCTTCATGAGTTGGGACATGCCGCAGCTCATAGCATGAACAGAAGTCAAGGCTTGGCACAGTTGTGGTCCGCTGCGTACGATGAAACAATGGCCATGATACTTCAGTTACTGGGATGTAAGATTCTCTTGGAAAACGAAATGTACCAGCAGACACTGGAAATAGGTTGCCTGGAAACAGTGCGATGTACATTGAGCTCTCTGTTTGAATTTAAACTCTGGCGTTCGCCTGAAAACGGCAATGATCTTTACAAAAAGCACTTTTCCAGACTGGGAGTGGACATCGGGGATGACAGCCTGTGGGTTTTGGACAGTTTTCGCAGCATCGACCCGGTATATATTTACACCTATGTTCTGGGCACAAAAACGGCTCGTCTGGTACTGCAAAAACTGGAAACAATCTATCAGGAACGTTATGCTCTATGGGGCAAATGGCTTAATGATAGATTTTATGCCGATGGCTGGCTTCGTCCCCTGATGGTGAAACTTCGAGAAGCTAAAATCGATATTCCGCAGCTTTCCGGGAAAGCTGAAGCACTTCAACATCCGGATCGACCGTAAGCCGGTCAGGTTTGAACGGACACATAAATTCAAAGGGCTGTTCCGCTCCGCCTGAAACCGTAAATCTCTCTCGCACTGCTCGATACTCCCCGGAAATTTCTGTACCGGCAAACCGTTTTCCTGTTTCTGCCGCCACATCGACCGTTACAGTGCCGGTGCCGGTATTACACAGCACACCGTTAATCCGCCAGCGCGTCTCGCTGTTGTAATCCGCATCATTCTGCGGTTTCGATGGTTCCTCTGCACAAGAAACATTTTTGAAGCTGAAACACGGCATAACCGTATCGAAAAACCATTGATCCGCAAAAGCATCGAAACCGTCCACATCTCCGGCAAAATTCCGCATTGTTTCCAGGAAATCCTGCAATACAGGATAATCGGGACCATGGCGGTATTCCTGAATGAAATAACGCAATCCCTCCAAAAATGCCTGCCGGCCCATTTTTGTATAGAGCATGTAAAACACCCAGGACCCCTTATTATACATTACCGTAGAATCTCCGGGTTTTGATCCGTCCACCTTGACCAGGCTTCGTTCCGAGTCGACAACCCGTTGTTCACAATATTGTCCTTCAACCCGTTTACAAAACTCCATCCGGTGATAAGGTCCCTTCACGGCATCCAGAAGCAGCATTGTGGAAAAATGCGCCATGCCTTCAGCCAGGACATTTCCACCGGGACCTTTTCCCGGTGTCAGAATATTTGCCCACCATTGATGAGAAATTTCGTGAGCCGTAACCATGAACACAAGATTTGTTTTGGGATCATCCTGAGTCAGAAAACCGATGTTTTCGGAAAATGTGATGTTTGTCGGAAATCCTTGAGCATAATATTCGATCCCAGGAAATTCACTGATTCGCAAAACCTCCCAGGGATAGGGAGCGTACCATTCCGAATAATGTTTCAAAGATGCCTTCATCGTCGTGAATATTTCATCCAGATTGTAAGTATGTTCCGGATGATAATACAAAGCCACACCATCATCTTCCCTCACCGCCCATTTCCCGGCAACAATGTTTACGAATCTGACGGGATAATCGCTTTCATAGATATACTCCGTCATGCCTTCGTCTTCGTGTTTTTCGATTAATCGTCCGACGGAATTTGCCTGATATTCCGAAGGAATTTTGATTGAAATATGCGTCGAAAAGGGTGATCGGGAACCGAAAAGAGGATCTGTCAATCCGTGATAAAAATCGTCCTTATAGACTTTTGAATCGTATCTGTTTTCCTCGTCGACACCTACACCCTCCACAAAACCCTGTACCGGCAGAAAGCTTGGTGAAAAACTTGTCAGAACGACACCTGAAGGTAAAATAAATTCCATAGTGCCGCCGCCATTTTTCGTTATGCCTTCAGGAAACTTACCGTCAAAAGAAAATCCGATGGACAGTTCCTCGTTCTGCTGCAATGGAGGATTCATTTTAAAAACATATAATCCTGATCTGTTTTCCGGTTCGAATGTGTTTTCGTTGAGTGTCCAGGACACATTTTCCCAATGATGACCGCCGGTAAAGGTAATCCAGTACATCGGTTCAGGATACGTATTTTTCAAATCGAATCTTCCATGGGATTCGATATGCCGTGTTTCCGGATGGAGGACAACCTGGGCATCGAGATGAGTAATATCGGGGGAGTTTACATCGATAAAAGTGGCTACATTTTGGCGCCAGTAATCTTTTTCTGCTTTCTCAGCCTGCCCGCCTTGAAAACCGGTGTAGACATTCCAAAACAACAGACTGCCCGCGATTGCCGGAATGGCGATGAATGGGAAAATTGCCAAAAAACTTTTAAACAGGGTGCGGGGATGCAGACCGAATACTCGCTGCAACTGATCCCGGGACCGTCGTCTGAAGAGTTTCGTAGCAAGAACAAAGCATAGAACACCGAGACTGAGCACAAAAATCCGATTTAATAAAATCGCATATCCGTTCAGATCCAGCACTCCCATATCACTCCATCGCAACACGCTCCATAAATCCCAGTTCCCGACCCAGTTCATTTGTCCGGTGACTTGCCGGTATCCCGTGAAAATCAGAAGTGCCAGACCGGATGCATAGGTGAGATACCGATTGTTCAGCAGGGCGTAAACAAAGGTGATAAACGCCGACCATGCCAGATAGGTCGGTATCAGAAGACCTCCAAAAACAAGCAGAAAAGGTCCGGCATCAATGGAAACCTTTCCCTGTATTAAAATCGTAAGAATTCCCGTCAGAAACACCACGATCCCCAAAACCACCATGACCAGCATGTTGGCAAGAATTTTTCCCAGCAGAAGTGCCGAGGTTTGTACTGGCGACGCCATACTGATCTCCGCCAGCCTGACACGTTTATCTCGCATCAAAGACTCAACCAGATAGAACAGTAACAGCAAACATCCCAGAAATGTCAGTGTATTCATGGTGCGAACGGCAAAAATGCCAGGTGTTGAAAGGATATAAGTGTCGAAGGGTCCCAGGGCGAACAGGGCGCTGGTTAGCGTCTGAAGGAGCACCAAAGGGATAAACAAATAGAGACCTGGCTGCCGAAACAGCTCTGTCATCTCAGATGAAAAAACAACCCACAAAGACTCCATAATAGCTGGAACGCGTGTCGTCATGGGTATCGTATTCAGCAGATTTCCCTTCGATACCACACCGCTTCCATTGCATGAAATGTTATTCGTTTCTATTTCTTTTCGCTTTCGCAATTTCCGAGACATGTGCCGACGTGATGTGCATCCCTGAACCTTGGCAAAACGCAGACTGCTTAAAAGAACAGCCCCCAGTCCCAGAAAAACAGCCATCATTCGATTGACGATGAAAACACCATCGTAGCGGACGAGTTGCGTATTATAAAACTCCGCGCCCTTATCCACCTTCAGCCAAACTTCATCCAGCCACCTGAATCCACTGGGATCTACCATCATTAAAATGGCATTAATCTTGGGATCCAGCCATTCCGGCGACCATTCCCAAACAAAGAAAATCAGTATCAGCAAAACAACTACTGGAAAGAAAAAGACAAGAATCGGACGGCGTGTCCGTTCGCCGATCCAGAAACTTATTCCCGAATAGAAAATAAGGGACGGCAGGGCAAATATAAAAATCGGTCGAACATAGTTCATCAACTGGAACGGTCCGCGCAACTCCGCAGTATCCGCATTGGGAATGGCATGGTTGAAAAAAATCGAAAAAACAAGATGTGTCATTAAAAGCAACCCGAATCCGCTGAAGATCGCCAGATATTTTCCCCATATATATTCCGAGGGTTTCATTGGAGTTGATTGAAGCAACTCCGTTACCTGCTGTTCCTGATCCCGAATTACGGACATTCCCGCAGCGATAGAAATAAAGAAAAAATAAAACGTTGTTCCGAGAATACTGAACAGAAACGCCATGGCATATTCCGAAGTTATCCAGGCTTTGGTGCCGCCGATTTCAGCATCGCCGGAAACGATCCGCACATTACCGCCGGACAGACCGAAAGACAGGAATACGATCACGAGTAAAATGAACCAGAACATTGGTCCCTTAACAAATCCGGTCAGTTCCGTGATGAATACCGTCCAACAACGTTTAAAACACATGGTTGCACCCGTTTAATTCTCAAAACCGGTTTGATTTCCATTCGCGGCCGCCGCCATCTTCATCATAACCATATAGGCATCCTGAAGATTGGGATCCACTTCGTGAAATCCATTCGGGGGATTACCTTCCGGCAAATACACTCGGATCCGGTTTTGTCCTTCCACCAGAAGCGACTGAGTAATACAGTAGGATCGGTCGAAAGATTCCAGATCCTCCCATGTAACATTGCCTTCGAAGATGGATCCTTCCAGATCCTGTTTGGCTTGGGTCGGGCTGGTTCTTGCCACAAGAATGCCATTCCTGATCACCGCAAACTGAGGACACAAGACATTGACATCTTCGACAATGTGCGTCGACAGCAGAATGATTCGGTTTTCGGCGAGTTCCGCCAGCAACCGGTAGAATCGCAATCGCTCCTCCGGATCAAGACCTGCCGTCGGTTCATCGACGATAATCAAGCGGGGTTTGCCGGCCAGTGCCTGAGCGATTCCCAGCCGTTGTCGCATCCCTCCCGAATATGTTTTCAGTTTACGCTTTGCCGCGGCTGACAGGTTGACCTGATCCAGGAGTTCACGGCAAAGCTGCTTGATCTGCCCGTTTTGAGACACTCCTTTGAGTTTCAGCAGATAGGCCAGCATCGCCTCCCCTGTAAGATTGGGAAAAAATCCGAATTCCTGTGGCAGATACCCGAGTCGGCACCAGACTTCATGGGGCATTTCGGTGATATCCTGCCCGTCCAGACATACCGAGCCGGATGTGGGTTCGAGCACGCCGGCAATAATCCGCATCAGCGTCGTTTTGCCGGCACCATTGGGTCCCAGTAATCCAAACATCCCATCATTCAACTCTAAAGATATCCCCTGCAAAGCACTCACCGGACCCGGATAAACCTTGACAAGATTGCGTATCACCAACATAATTTTTCTCTCCTGACAGATCAGAAATACAAAGGCAACCTTCCTAACTACGCATCATAGTATAGGAAAGTTCGCGACGAAAACACTTCGATGTGCTTAAAAACCATTTCATCATTGCGATTCTTTATCCTTCAGATAAAATAGATGCTGAAGATTCCCCTTGATACTCATTAAAGGATTTCAATTCAGGGATCACAGAGGAAAAAAAATGACAGAGTCGCGCACTCACCCGATTGTGTTACCTTATGGACAGGGTTATGTCAGGTTAACTTTGAACATTCCTTTCGAAAACATCCATCTTATCCAGCCTCACTATCCGCCGCCACTACCCGATCCCGCAGATGCCATTCTCGGTCAACTCGCCACACCTATTCATTCATCTCCTTTGGCTTCCCTCGTAAAGCCTTCCGATCATGTCGTCATCGTAACTTCAGATGTCACCCGCCCTGTTCCAAACCGTCTGATTATTCCACTTTTGCTACGTCATCTCGGATTGCACGCCGATCGCTTGACGATCCTGCTCGCCAACGGCACTCACAGACCCAATTCCCACGCTGAAATCGCCGCGATGTTCGGTAGAACGATCGCCAATTCCGTCGTTATACGCAACCACGACGCTCTGGATCCCCAGATGAATCAACTGGCAGGTCATACCGAATCGGGGACACCGGTTTACTTGAACAAACATTACCTGAATGCAGATGTGCGTATTTGTCTGGGTTTCATCGAACCCCATTTTTTTGCAGGGTTCTCCGGCGGTGCCAAATCGATCATTCCGGGAATAGCCGGTTTTCAGACAATTCTGCATTCCCATCGCCCGTCGCTGATCGCCGATGACAACTGCACTTGGGGAAAACTGGCCAGCAATCCGATGCGCGCTGAAATTGAGGCCATGGTACAGCTCTGCCCTCCGGACTTCATGATCAACGTCACCGTGGACGCCGAAAAACATATCACCGGCGTGTTTTGCGGTGATATCATCAGAGCTCATCGGGAAGGCTGCCGGTATGCCTGGAATCATTGCATGCTGCCTGTCGACCGGTACTATCCGCTGGTCATTACATCCAATGGCGGGTATCCGCTGGATCTGAATCTTTACCAGAGTATCAAAGGAATGTCTGCGGCATCCCAGATAGTATCGCAAAATGGTGCTATTGTTCTGATCAGCGAATGTGCCGACGGTATCCCAGACAATTCATCATTTCATAAAATGCTTGCTTCGTTGCCATCAAAACAGGATTTACACCGGTGGGTCGCCGAACAGCTCTCCCCTCAACTCGACCTCTGGCAAGTGCAGATCCTCGACCGGATTCTCCGCCGCGCAACCGTTTATGCCCGGACATCACTGCCGGCAAGCGATATCGCTGCCTGCAAACTTCAACCTATACACGTGCTGGATAACTGCCTGAATCAACTCATCAGAGACATCGGCCACGACGCCTGTGTCGCCGTTCTTCCTGATGGTCCCTATACAATCCCTTTTTGGGAGGGATGATTTATATCTGTCTATCGGATTGATTCGGAGATATTGAGACGCCTTCCCGGTTTTGGAGCCGGAAAGGCGTCTGTTTCAACGTTTTAATGGTACGCCCACTCAATAATTTGGACGTCACCGATCAGATCGAATGATCCCGCTTGGAACGCAGCACCATAAAAGTAAAGTCCGGAAGCACTTCCTGTTTCCGTCGGCCATACAAAATTCAACACGTCTTCAGAAACAATCGATCCGGGATCGACGGTCATTTGTTTGCTGTCGATATCGGACTGCAAATCACACCATGAAGGCCAGCACCAGAAATATCCGTAAACACCCAGCAACAGGTAAACATCGCTGACCATTTGCTCCGAGCCGGGATTGCCTAACTCAAAATACAAATGGAAGGTATCGCCTGCACCAAAATCGGTTCCATTAAGATGAAGTGTCATACCGGCTTTTGGCGGTACGGCGGTTGGTGTGTAAGTTGGTTCGTCAGGAGGTGTCGGTGTGGGGGTCGGTGGTTCGGTTGGCGGCGTTGTGGGCGGTGGCGTAGGTGGCTGAGTTGGCGGTTGTGTGGGTGGTTGAGTTGGAGGAACACTCGGTTGAGATGTCGGTGTCGGTTCGGGCGTTTCAGTAGCTGTGGGCGGTGGTGTGTAGGTTGGTGTGGGTGGGGAGGTATATGTCGGTGTCGGAGATGGTGGCTGAACGGTTGCTGTGGGGGTTGGCGTATTGGGTGCTGCCGTTGGCGTTGGCACAGGATCACCCGATTCCGCCCAGATTTCGATATCGTCAAGGTTCCAGCCGCAATAGGTTACCAGATAATCGGTCGGTCCCATAACCCAGCGCATGTAAACCGTCGATTCACCATCTGCATACGCTGAAATGTCATACGACAGCGCTTGCCAATCGGGATCAGTAAAACTTGATCCCTGATGTGACCAGATGGTATGCCATGTCGTTCCATTGGAAGAAACCTCAAAAGCTGCGTGATCATAGGTGGAACTCTCAACTCCGAGCCAGCGCATGAATCGCACTTCCACCGATGTCAGATTCGAACAGTTGATGGGATCAGTGATCAACGATGTCTCCGGCAGATTGTTCGCGTAGTCACCCGCAAGATTGTATCCATAAACATTGTCACCGGTATAACCGGAAGAAGGATCACCCTCATTACCCTGCGGGACACCCCATTCCCATTGCCCTTCACAGATCCATCCGGGATCCGTATCCAAAGGCCAAAAATACCGCCGGGCAAAGGTTGAAGTGGTGACTTCAAGATCAAACGTATCCGTAGTCTCGTGGTTGATCGCAAGGATATCAAACGTGAAGGTAATCATGGTCTGTTCCGGCGTACTCCCCGAAACATCGACTTCAATATGCGGTGAGTAACTTGTTGCCGATGCTCCCGGCGCTAAATCAGGAAAATCCACGGTGTTATCTATAAATGTTATGAATTCGGGATTATTCGAGGTGACCGTTGCATTCAAACCGGTCGCGGTCGCTCTGCCCTCATTTCTCAGTTCAATCATCAACGTCGCCGTTTCCCCGGGATCCAAGATACCGTCACTGTCTCCACCCGGACCAGGATCCAGAACAACAACATTCGAAACAATGACGGCTGGCGCTACAATTTCTTCATTGAACTGCGTAATACCATTACCCTGATTGGAAACCCAATTCAGAATAAAATTAACAATATGGCCATCAGGAGCTGACAGATCCGCTGTCCATGCCAGATGAGGTTCCATGCTTGTTTCAGCGGTATTGTGATAGATATCAGGAAATGTCAGGTTGTTCTGAGTGATATTGGCATACAAGCTGGTTTCCGTGACGGTTCCGCTGACATTCATGGCATCAACGCCCATATTATAGAGTGTTATGGGCATCACTATGGATTCACCCGGGTTGACTTCTCCGTCATTGTTACCTGTCGCATCATCCACTATGTGACCCTGATGCGTCAGAATCGGTGCATCGCATGGCGCGACATAGGATATCTCGATATCATCGATATTCCAGCCGCTGTATCGCCAGCCGCCATCGGTAGGTCCCATGCCCCATCTCAACCGCACGTCGCCATGTCCGTCAGCCCACTGCGAAATGTCATACTGCTCATAACTCCAATCGGAACTCGTAATGGTAGCATCGTTTTCCCAAATAACGGTCCAGCTCGATCCCCCATTATTGCTGATTTCCAGAGTGGCATGATCATACGTCGGCTGTTCCACATTCAACCAGCGCTGGAAACCCAGGGTTGCATCGATCGCAGCGGAGCAGTTTATGGGCGTAGTCGTCAGATACACCGTGGACGGCATGCTGTTCGGGTAATCACCACTCAAATTATATCCATACACATTTGTTCCCGTGTAACCGCCAGTAGGATCCGGCTCACCATATTCACCGCCCTGACCTTGCGGCACGCCAAACGCCCAATCACTCTCCACAAGCCATCCCGGATTGCTGTCAAGCGATTCCTGCATGAGATAAAATCTGCCGTATGTCTGAAAAATATACAGTGACCCTCCCGCATCATCTATCGTGGTATTTCCTGCATAATCCGTCGATGCAACCTCATAATAATGATCCGTGCATTGATTTAATCCCTCAATGGTCAACTCATGCTGAATCACCAGTTCTTCTTCTGAAACCTCGTTACCCAGAGCTGGCGTTTCGCCATAGTTTATGACACTGCTGGAAGGTTCATTGGTTTCCCATGCAATCGTTACCGTGGAATCCGTGATGTACACCGTCGTGACATTGGAAATGACCGGACCCGAACAGTCTACCATTGCCGTGTCGGTAACAGTCTGCGGACCGGCACCGCCGTGATTTTCATCCTGATAGGTGACGGTGAGTGTATCTCCATCGGCCACCTGAACTTCACCTGTACCGGGTGTATCCGTGACCAGTTGCACATCCCCGGAAAAGATACCTGAATCAGCAATAACCTCCGATAAAACAACCGTCTCGCCGGCAGGATCAGTGGAAGAGGTAACGGTAACTGCCTGTGTTTCGCCGCCAACCAAATCGAGATCGGCAACGCGTATCGCCACCAAAGAATTACAATTGTAAAGAGATTCCTCAAATTCAACGGTTCCCTCAGATGAAACGGGTTGAGGAACGACATCCACACAATTTGAAAATACAGATGTGCATTCCGGATCAGCACCGTATGCTCTGACAATATAAAAATATGTGAAACCGTTGGTAGCCTCATCATCCACAAACGTTGTTAGCGTCGTTGTGGCATACGGCGTGAATGACCAGTCACATGAAACGGCATTCCTGAAAATTTCATATCCGCTCGCGCCGGAAACCGCATCCCAGCTCAACGCCGCGCCATGATCTCTGGGTACGCCTTCCGCGACAGGTGCATCCAGCGAAGGGCAGTCCGTATGACATGCCGGTTGATCGCCGCATGCGATACCGTGCGCGTTATAGGCGTCCCAGATAATACAGCCATGAGGGGTTCCATCGGCAAGATTACCGTTATCGTCATCGACGGCCAGATATACGGTATACCAGTTTTGTGGCTGGCATCCGTTGACAGTGGTATCGGGATTGCACTGTACCGCGGCATAGTAGGCTTCATCCGCAGTGGGCATGGAATAGTACCAGAGTTCATCCAGAATCACCCAACCGGTATAGCTGTCATACTCATCGATCAGATCCATCGCCAGCGTCCAGTTGGTAGACATTGCGAGAATACCTTCACAATGCCCTTCATATCCCATGACCCCCTCATACCATCCATACGGACAGGACCATCGATCGCAGTCCATGGGAGCTTCGTCGATATTGTCGGGACGCGGCATCGGCAGTACATCAGCACCCCGGACACCGGTACAACTTTCATCACACCCGTAATTGCAGGGAACACCCGGACGGAAGTTATGGCCGATGCAGGGATCGTGAAGCATCGTAATACTCATGGTATCGGCGAATGATTCCGCGGACCCCATATCGCTGTTTCCTCCTGTGGCGTCATCAAGCCCATGACCCGATTCATGCAGAAACACCGAAGCGATCTCGCCGGTGTTCGAACAGCCGCCGCCGGAACGGTAGAAATTGACCGAAGATCCATCCCAATAAGCATTGCATGTGTTGTTGATGTTGACATTTGCCGTCAGATTGCCTGACAGCCATGATACTCCAGGCAGATATTCACGGCCCTTCTCCTGAAGCATATTGATATGATAGTAA
>JAFGJC010000152.1 GCA_016929305.1 candidate division CSSED10-310 bacterium
CCAATCAACAAGAGTGACTGCATAAGGTCTTGGTTTTGAAATTATATTATCATCAGTAACTTTAATCCGGCAACATACTGAAAATGTTATAAATAATAAACATGCAAATTTATACGATTTATGATTCATTATTATAATTTCTCCCTTCAAATTTATAATAAAACATTAAATATTTGATGTAAATAATATTTTGAGTACAATGCTTTCCAAAATAATCTGATCTAACGAGATCGTGTATTGAAAAATAAGGGATTTGGATAGGCAATACAGCGTTTTCACTTTCCGGTTTCCTTTTTTCATTTCCGAAGCTGTCCAAGACTACACCGTAAACAAGCAAAGCTGTCTAAAGCCAGGTATGTCCGGTTCAATGGCAAATGGATCATTCAGCCAATCCCTCAAATCCCTATAGATAAAAAGGTTAAGCCGTAGCATTGATACGAGATTGGAAAAGGACCATTCCGTTTGAGACAGATGAAAGAGCCATTTAAACAGCAGCATGGCGATCAAAGCTGTCCGAATCTGTATCCGAAGGGCATTTTCACATGTTCCGACAAAGGATTTGATCTTCATGGTCTGCTTGAGTGTTTTGAAGAATATTTAGATTTCCCATCGTTCTTTGTAAATGCTTGATATCGTGGTTGATCAAAAAGTCATATGATTCGTTAACAGAACGATCTCTCTATTATTTTTTTTGTCCCAGACGGCAATTCGCCGAAGGAGGTGGGGACACTTCTTTTCAGCATCCACACCGGCCAGCTTGATAATTTCATCAGATAGGATGTTCTGGTTTTGAGGAACCTGACGCATATCAATTACCTCGTATTGAGCGTTATCTTTCATTCGGATGACAAAATCTACATCTCGATCAATACACTTGGAAAACAACCGGTAATCATTATAGGCTCGATCCATTGCGACTATTGATCCGGGATTCAATGTCATACTTTTGGCAATGGTCACATCGTGTCGTTTCGCCTCTCTAATAGCGATAAATTCAGGCATATAGTGATCATGATCCAAAAGAATATGCAGTTTAATTCCACCCTTGGATCGACGAAATGATGCCCATGGGAAAATACTTAGACACAGTGAAATCGTATTGGAATCGAGCGACAACAGCTTGTTTTTGAATCGAAATTTCGTCTTTCTTTTACCCAGTTTTCCCTCGCTCTTGAATCGATCATAGGTTTCGTAAAACAAGCGCTCATACACGATAGATGTCCGATACTCATTCGCGTAAGCCAACGTCGAACGCTTCGGTGCAGAACGGATTCCCAAATGGACAAGTTTACCCCGGCAACATCGAAGACCATTGCAAATATCTCGAAGCGAATCCGCCTGAGCTACATGAAAGAACAAAATGGATACAAATTGAGTCCAGCATTGGAATCCCTCTGCATGACGCTCCGCTTTTCTTCGTAAACCAACCGCTGGAACAATGATCGAGGAAATTGCTTGAGTTGTTGACTAAATATACTGGCTGTCTGAAACATTTTATCGTCCTCCTTGATTGTGGCGGTTCAAATTGAACCTTTTATTGACACCGCAATTTTAGGAGGACTTTTCTGAAAAAGCTATTTTGGATAAGAGTGCTGAAGAAAAATATTCACTCCCGTTAAACGCAACATGAATCCGTCATCTCATACCATATCCACATTTATCTGAGTGATACAGATGATCACGCCGAACCACTGAGAAAAACTGGTTTTCAATCGTTGGCATCGGTATACTTTTACCGGAATATTTCCGGGGAGGAAGCTGCCGATGAAAACGATGACTCTGGGTAAAACAGGATTGACGGTATCCCGAGTGGGTATCGGGGGAATTCCGATTCAGCGGCCGCTCGAAGACGACGCGGTCCGGGTAATTCAACACGCTCTGGATCTGGGGATCACCTTTATCGACACGGCGATTGCCTACGGCGTGAGTGAAGGCAGAATCGGCAAGGCGCTGGCGGGGCGGCGGCAGCAGGTCATTCTGACCACAAAGACACCCGCCACGGACAAAGCCACAGCTCTTCTTCATCTGGACTACAGCCTTCGCCGGCTCAACACGGATTACCTGGATATCTGGCAGATCCATAATATCAGCGATGACGAACGCTATGATCAGGTCCTGGCACCGGGCGGATTTCTGGAAGCGGCGCAGGAAGCCGAGCAAGCCGGCAAAATCCGCTATGCCGGCATGTCCAGCCATTCCCTGGACGTGTCGCTGAAAGCCGCCGCATCCGGACATTTCGACACCATCCAGTATCCTCTGAATTTCATTTCAACGGAGGCGGTCGATACATTGATACCGCTGGCCAAGGAACACGATGTGGGTTTTATCGCCATGAAACCCTTTGCCGGCGGACATATTCGCGATGCCGGCCTGGCCATGAAATATCTTTTGCAGTTCCCGACGGCGCTTCCCGATCCCGGAATCGAAACGATCGAGGACATCGATCAGATTGTCGCGATCGTTGAATCCGGCGACCACTCGCTTTCCAGCCAGGAATGGTCACGGATCGAAAAAATCCGCAGCGATCTGGGCACCAGTTTCTGCCGGCAATGCGGTTACTGCATGCCCTGTCCGCAGGGCGTTCAAATCCCGATGGTGATGATTACCCGCATCATGTGGAAACTCTGGCCAAAAGAGCTGTTTGTCGATCCGGAAGGATGGTTTGTCCAGGGTGTCAAAACGGCCGAAAACTGCACGAAATGCGGCGAATGCGAATCGAAATGCCCGTATAAGCTTCATATCCGTGACGCCATTACGGACAATTGGGAATTCTATAAACACGTGACCGCTGATCAGATATAGCTGTGCAAGCCCTTGAAAATGGACAGATAATTGACACCCAGGAACGTGAAAACCACAAACAGAAACCCGATGACGGACAGCCATGCCAGCCGCGTTCCGCCCCACCCGCGCGTTACCCGCGCATGTAGAAAAATGGCATAGACAAACCAGGTCACCAGGGAGGACACCTCCTTCGGATCCCATCCCCAGTACCGGCCCCAGGCGTTATATGCCCAGGCAGCTCCCGATATGATGCCCAGGGTCAGCATCAGGAATCCCACAATCACCGTCCGGTACATGATCAGATCGATGTTTTCCAGCCGTTCCGGCACGTTCCAGGATGCCATTCGCGGGCCGATGAACCGCATCAGACCCGCAAAGAAAGCGATGGCAAACGCCGCATACCCCAAGAAACAGGTCACG
>JAFGJC010000153.1 GCA_016929305.1 candidate division CSSED10-310 bacterium
AACTTATATTTTATACGATGAACTGGCAGCCGTTACTCGACGCGGAAAAAGTGCAAGATGAAAAGATCATCCAACAAATTCCTGCTGATGTACAAATGGTTGATCGATTAGATGCAGCTTTTCTTGATGATGAAAAAAGATGTCATTTTCATATTTATTCTCGCTATGCATACAACCAGGCACTTCCGGTATTGGCCAAAGGAAAGATCCATGAAAAAGAGGTGATAGATGCTGTGTTTCCCGTGGTGGGAGGCGCATTCAATACAATGAATACTCTTCCAGAAAAAGATCACTGGCTTGTCTTGCGGACCATGACAAAGCAGGAGGTTCTTTTCAATAGACTGGACGGGGTAATCAAACAAAAGATTAATACGAATCGTGTTCAATTTTTAACACTATGGGTTGGTGATCAATACCGAATGAAGATTGATGTAAGCGGTGCGAATGATTCAGAAGAGAGTCAATTTATTGAACGGATCGTTCGAATACCCGGGAGTGCAATACAGTCGAAACAAACAGAATTCGGATTGGTCGGCGATCACTTGTTTTGTGATCTTTGGCTTTTTGCGGCGCCATGAATCCAATATTTATGTGCAAATCGTTTACGGATTGCAAATCGTAAGAAGGTGATATACATCAATTCTCTGAGTGATGAAAATTTTGAGCAAAATTCTAAAAGCTCTGTGGCGCGTCTATGTATAGATGAAGTAGGAAAACTTTAGATATTTTTTGTCTAATAAACTAAGAAAATATTTGATCATATCAATCAGTGAAAAATTTACCCTTTTTTAGAGCAAAGCAATGAAAAAAATTCCCCAAATCATTGATTTAGATTATAATAATGAGAGTATTCATAGTCGAATATCAGAAGGCATGATGTTTGCTATCTTTACAGATAAAATATTAAAGCCTGATTTCATCACAGAATGAAATTGATTTGACGAAATCAGGGTAAGAATGAAAGGGGGTGATTAGCGGGCCAGAGTAAAGATTCGACTTTATTGGAAAATTGGACTATTTGTCTTATTAAATCTTGCAACTTTGTTTTCACGGAGGCATACAATGTTTAAGAATCAAAAAGGCTTTACACTCATAGAACTGATCGTCGTGATCGTGATCATCGGTATTCTGGCTGCTGTCGCTGTCCCGAAATTTCAAGATCTTTCTGATTCGGCCAAAGCGGCATCCTGCAAACAGAATCAAGCATCTATCGAATCTGCTTCTTCGATTTATTATGCGAATACGGCCATTGCAGGAAATGCAACATATCCTGCATTAACAGATCTGGCTTCAACAACTTACTTCCAGAGTGGCTCTGTTCCGACGTGTCCAGCGCAGCCCTCAGTAGCTTACACATTGACGAACGGCATCTGTGCATGTACATATACGGATACGGATCATCCGCATTCGAGGTAAGAAATTCACTTTATACAGGTTCCCAAACTCAGTTTGGGAACCTGTAGCACTTAAGTCGTTATCGCTCCCAGCGTCTGCGCCGGGGGCGATTTTTTTATGCTCAGCCCAAACTGGTTTTCGGATATCATGAAAATCTTGTTACGTTTGTGAAAATCAGTTCACAAATCTTGCTATTCCACTATTGACATATTACATTTCCGCATTAACAGGTGCAAACCCAGAGCGTGACATCAATGCTACGAAGGAGGCTAAAATTTAGTTGCGAAATTGTAAGTTTTTTTTGGGGGGAGTCACTGTCAACCCCGCCCTCCCCGTGTCACTCCTCCGAAAGCAGGAGTCCATAAGTATTTGTTCTTCATGGATGCCTGCCGGAGTTTATCCCGCACCCTCAATCAAGTTGAGGGCAAGCTTGATGCGGGGCAGGCATGACAAAAAATGATGATTAAGTCTTATTGAATTCATGGAATGAAATTTGCTGAATTTATTTTCAAATGAGAATCTTGGCTATTGACCCTTGATCTCTCATGAAAGCCGAACGACTCGCGGGAGCTCAGGGGTAATGTTTAAGACAAAGGCGATGGATTATGATGGATCATTTTGATAAAAAGGCGAGATTTTGTGTGAAATCGCGTTTCTCACCGAAAGCGATTCTGATGAATTCCAAAGGATTCACAATTATTGAGGTGATCGCCGTTATCGTAATTATCGGTATTATGTCCAATTTTGTGCGCATTGAGGTTTCAAATACGGCAGAAAAAGCAAAACTCTACAATGCAGCCTACGAGATGATTGCGGATATCCGGTATGCGGAAGAAGTCGCCATCAATGAAAAGCGAGAGGTGCGGTTTGTCGTGCAAACCGGCAGTGAAAGATATTATGCCCAGTATGTCGATACCGGCGCATATCTCAAAAATGCGAGAGGTGAAAATCTCGATGTCAGTTTCGGGAGTATCCCCGAATACAGTCAGATCAATATCACGTCTTCCGACACGGGCAGTAATCTGACATTTATGAGCACTGGAAGACCCAATAACGGCAGCTCTGCGTTTTTTTATGACGCAATTGTCGCCAATCTCAACAACGAGATCGATATATACATGCTGGGCTCGGGACTGGTATCGTTTACCGATTCTGGAGAGTCGGGGGGGTGCGGTTGCTAAAAAATGGTTTCAAGTATGATTCTCCTGAGAAGGGATTTACATTAATCGAAATGGTGATCATCGTTTTGCTGATGGGCATCATGTCGGTGCCGATCGGTCGGCTCGTGGTGATGAATATGCGCGCGACAACAACATCATTTGTGCTGTCAGAGGCGCTCAATTACGCACAGGGTTCGATCGAAGAAGTCATCATGGTCGGCAGAAGTTTTGGATATGGTTCCATCACATCTGGATATAATTTTTCCTTACAAGTCCCGAGTCATTTAACCCGAACACTCACCATTGTTGCGGATAGTTCAAACGGTGTCGTTTTTAAAAGGATCACGGTGTCGATCAGCAA
>JAFGJC010000154.1 GCA_016929305.1 candidate division CSSED10-310 bacterium
ACCGCGCTCCATTGGTAAAGTCAGCACTTTTTTTGGTAATTTTGCTATTATGGTTAGAGCATACATTTATATACGTATGCTGGGATCGCAGGGTTTGAAACGCGTGAGTGAGAATGCCATTATCAATGCGAATTATCTGAAATCCAGGTTGGAGAAGTATTTTACGCTGCCCTATAAAAATCGTCCTATGCACGAATTTGTTTTGTCGGGTGACAAGCAAAAGGAGAAGGGCATTAAAACACAGGATATTGCCAAACGTTTACTGGATTTTGGTTTTCATTCGCCAACGGTTTATTTTCCGCTAATCGTGAAGGAAGCAATAATGATTGAGCCGACTGAGACTGAATCAAAATATGTGCTTGATCGATTCGTTGAAGCGATGGTGAACATAATTAATGAGATAGAAACTGAACCGGAAACAGTTTTGAATGCACCTCATACGACAACTGTTTCACGTTTGGATGAGGTGAAGGCGGTAAAGGAACCTAATCTTAAATTTAATTTCGATGCAGTCTGATGCCGTTTAAATAAACATTTTCCATCTACAAACTTCAACCTGGGGAGTAATACTATGAATAATGGGGGCGATAATTCCAAAGTTTTAATTGTCGATGATGTACCTTTAAATCGTAAGCTTCAGCAAGCTTATTTGGATGCTGTAGGTTATGATGTTATTCTGGCGGAAGATGGTGTTGACGCCTTAAAAAAGGTGAACGAAGAATTTCCGGATTTGGTGCTACTGGACGTCATGATGCCTAAGATGGACGGGTTTCAGGTTTGTCAGCGATTGAAAACTGACGAGAGAACACGATTCATTCCTGTGATATTGGTCACTGCATTAAATGAAATTTCCGATAAAATTAAAGGAATAGAAGCCGGTGCGGATGATTTCATCAGCAAACCGTTCAACAAGCTTGAATTATTGGCCCGCGTCAAATCGTTGCTTCGTATCAAGCATCTGCACGATCAACTGGAACGTAAGGTCAAAGAATTGGAAGTAACGCAGAAAAAGCTATATCAGTTGGCGATAACCGATGGTTTGACGGGACTGTATAACTATAGATATTTCAATGAACAACTGGAGCTTGAACTCCATCGAGCCAAGAGGCACAATCTGAATGTGTCTGTTGTAATGCTCGACATAGATTTTTTTAAAAACTTTAATGATGCGCACGGTCATCCGGCAGGAGACCGTGTTTTAAAAATTATCGCGAGATTTATGAGCAACAATATACGAGAAATTGATGTCGCTGCTAGATACGGTGGTGAGGAATTTGCACTCATTCTAATTGAAACCAACAAAAAAGCTGCTGCAATTGTATCTAATAAACTCAAGGGCATTGTTGAAGATTATCCCTTTTTCAAAAAAGGCGCACAAGCCAACGGTAAATTAACCATCAGCATGGGGGTTGCGACATATCCGGATGATTCAGAAGATTCTCAGACGCTGATATCACTGGCTGACAGCCGTTTATATAAAGCCAAAGAACTAGGAAGAAACAGAGTGGTGATGGATTAAAATTGTGACTGTTAAACTTCTGCAAAAAGAGACTCTCTTTAAAAGTCTGTTCGCTGTTATTCTGATCATTGCGACCATCCCCCTTATATTATCAGGTTTAAATCTTTTAAGATTTGGCGGGCAACAGGTCCTCAGATCCTCGGCCGTTATATTTTACGGATTAATTGTGTTGACTGTGATCATGTCCATCACTGGAGCTTATTATTTATCGAAAAAGATAAGCAAACCGCTGACTCTGTTCACCAAAAGCGCTACCGAGATAGCGAGAGGCAATTTTTCTCACAGAATCAAAATCAATTCAGAAGATGAAGTGGGGCGCTTGGCAAAAATTTTCAACTACATGACCACAGAGCTGCAAAGGCTAAACGAGATGAATCTCAATGAGATCATCACTGAAAAAAATAAGACAAAGACCATTATAAAGAACATTGCAGACGGTGTGATTGTGACCGACCCTTCGAATAAAATTCTCATGATAAATTCAGTTGCCGAACAATGGTTCGAGTTGAAAGAGAAGGATGTCACCAACAAACCGATCGAACGGTTCATTGTCAAAAAAGAGTTGGTCGATCTTATCAATCACGCGCGGAAAGCGGAAAATAATCTGGATAAATCCGTGGAAGTACAGCTTAGACCTAAAAATTTCAGAAAAAAAGTTGTATTACAGGCAAAGGCAGCTGAAGTCATTAGCAACGAAGGAACACCCATTGGAATCGTTACAATTCTTCGAAATATTACAAGGGAAAAAGAGATTGATAGAATGAAGACTGAGATCGTTTCTATGGTGGCTCATGAACTCCGATCGCCGCTGACATCTATCGCAGGTTTCAGTGAGCTTTTGCTGGATTCCGGCATTACGAAAGATCAGTCACAGGAGTATGCAGATATCATTCTCAAAGAGTCCAATCGTCTGGCAAATCTCATCAACAAATTTCTGGATATTTCGCGCATCGAATCAGGAAAAAGCGATGTGAATAAGATTGCCCTGGACATCGGCTTTTTGGTTACAAACATCCTTGAAACAAATCTGTATCTGGCTAAGAAGAAAAAGATAAGAGTGGATGTAAGCATTCCGGAAAATATGCCGATGATATATGCTGATAAAGGTATGATCGAGGAAGTAATAATTAATCTTTTTACAAATGCGGTTAAATATAGCCCGGAGCACACAAGAATATTGATAACAGCTATTCAGAAAGATACCGAGCTGAAAATTTCAATTAAAGACGAGGGATATGGTATTTCCAAAGAGTCTTTGCCCAATATTTTTAATAAATTCTACCGGGTGACAGATAATGATCATGTCAGAGATATTGAAGGGTCGGGTTTGGGCTTGTCTTTGGTCAAAGAGATTGTAGAACTTCATCGCGGTGTTGTTTGGGTTGAGAGTGAACTCGGAAAAGGGTCTCAATTTCACTTTACACTGCCAATTACTTCGGATATAGAAAATATCACTTATTTAAAAGAAATTGAGAATGAGTATGTTACTTAATCGCTATGTTATTTTTTTATGATAAGCTCAATCACAAAAGAAATAATGAGGAGTCCAATTTCCAAAATCTGAAAGAAAATAGTATTAACGACTTAAAGAACTTCCTACAAGATCACATCAATCAAAGCAGTCTAACAACTCCAGCAGAAACTCCTATGAAATCATATACATCAGGAAAAAGAAGCATCTTATTGATAGATGATGATCCCGATATGGTTGAAATTGGGCGCGAGATCATTGAAGCAGCCGGTTACAACTTCATTGCAGCAAAGACAGGTTTGCAGGGACTCGATTTTATACTGAAACATAAACCGGACCTGATTTTGCTGGATTATCTTATGCCGGGTCTTTCGGGTGTGGAAGTCTTTGAGCGATTGAAAACCAGGCAGCGCTTCAGCCACCTGGTCGAAATTCCCATTATCATGCTGACGTCCAAGTCTGAGAACACCATCGACCGGAACTCATTGTTTGAAATGGGATTGTCAGCTTTTTTAATCAAACCGTTTGGCCATCGTGAACTTCTGAATGTCATTGATAATGTTTTTATCATCAACCAAGTCTGGAAGAAGAATAAGGAGCTTGAGCAGAAAATCCGAAGGAGTGAGTATAAATACCAGGATCTGATAGAAAAGGCCAATGACATTATTTTTACGTTGAATCTCAGGGGTGATTTCATGATTATTAATCACCGCCTGAAAACACTTACCGGTTTCTCCCGGGATGAATGGCTTGGACGAAGTTTCTTTGATCTGGTTGCACCTGAAGACCGCGTGGAAGCCAGGGATAATTTCAATAAGGCTTTGAACGGCAAAGCCAGAATATTTGAAATGCGAATGATCAGCCATTCGGGCACTCCACTTTTCTTGTCGATGAACATTAATCCGCTTTTTGAAAAAAATGATGTCGTGGGAGTTGTTGGTATTGCCAGAGATATAACGCAGCGGAAAGAGCTGGAACAGGAAATTGTAGAGCTTAAGAACTTCCATGAGAGCATTATAGAAAGTGTCGAAGCAGGGATCATTACAACCGACCTGGAGAGAAAAATAACCTCTTTTAATCATGGCGCTGAAATGGTCCTTGGATACAGATCCGAAGAGGTTGTCGGCAG
>JAFGJC010000155.1 GCA_016929305.1 candidate division CSSED10-310 bacterium
AATCGCCAGGGTCATCGATGGTAAAAATTGTTGAGTCCTTTGGAAAGTTAATTGATTGCAGTTTATCAGCGATTAAATCAATGGCTTCGGGAGAAAGATCTCGAAATATTAACACATTTTGAATCGCATCTCGCACGCGAAACTTTTCTTCTGTGTGTGTTGTTGAATCAAGGAGATATCGAACCATAGCCAGAAATTCATCCTTATCCCAGGGTTTTTCAATATACTTATCCAACCCGGCATAATTAATCGCGTACATTGCTGATTCTAAGCCAGCATAGCCTGTTAGCAGAATTTTATGAGTATGTGGAAATTTTTTATTGACCTGTTCTAAAAACTGATCCCCCTTCATCCCGGGCATCACCTGATCGGAAATCACAAGACAAATATTTCCACCCTCTCGGCTAATCTCTTCGAGCAAAGACAAGGCTTCTTCAGCGCTTTCAGCATACTCAACCATACAAACGTTACCAAACGCTTCTTCCAGTTGATTCGATAATTGGTTTAAAACCGCCTGTTCATCATCGACACAGATGATATAATTATTCATCTCGCCGGCAGAAAGGGTATCTTCTTTCATGATCAAAAAACATTCCTATAAAACAAAAAAACGTTATTTAAGAGGAGCCTGGTTACTATAGATCCAGAGTCTTTATTATTTTTTCAGCTTCTTTCGCATGTCTGCCAGACCATATAGTACGCTATAATAATTTTCCGTCCAGAAAAATTTTTGTGTTCCATTGTAAACTGAGAAGTCTTGACAAAACTCTTAACGACTGCTGTATAACAACATTGACTATTTATCATAGGCGAAAGTAAAAATTTATCAATCAGATTTACAAAAATTTATTCGATAGGGTGGCTGCCCTGATTCACGTCCATAAAGAATAGTGAGGTAAGAAATATGAAAATCGGAGTGATTGCTGATACACACCTGACAAAAACTAGCAGCGTTATCAATTCAGTGAAAAATATGATTCGAAATAAGCGAACGATTGGAAAACTTCGGACACTTGTTCAAGAATACTTCAGTGATGTTGACCTCATTATACACGCTGGTGATTTTGTAGAACTGGTGGTGTTAGAGATGTTACAAGAATTTGCCCCGGTCGAGGCTGTACACGGGAATATGGATACAGCGGAAATCCGTCATACGCTCCCTGCGTACAAGGTGCTGACTCTTGGAGGGTTTTCTGTTGGACTTATCCATGGTGATGGCGGTCCTGAGGGCATTATGGATCGCATCAAGAGGCATTTCAATAATGTCGATGCCATTATTTTCGGGCATACCCATCATCCAATTAATCAACAACAGGAAGGCATCTTGTTTTTCAATCCTGGTAGCCCGACCGATAGAATCTTTGCCCCGTATAATTCCCTGGGCCTTCTTGAAATTTCAGATAAGATTCAGGCGTCAATTATCCGGGTGTAAGATAAATCGGAAATTTCCTGGTTAGTTACTATAAATTCGCTGATAGTTATATTGATTCCGAAGGACACGTTTGACATAATTTCTGGTTGCACGATAGGTAATATTTTCCACAATCTCTTCCTGATCTCCGGTTCCTGAGGCTGGCCACCATTTATTCGTTGCGTTTGGACCGGCATTGTACCCTGCTATGGCTCGATAGAGATTCCCATCAAATCTTTGAATAAGTCCAGCGAGGTATTTCGTCCCGATCGCAATGTTCGTTTTGGTATCGTATAATTGGGCCGTCTTAAAATTTTTGATACCGAGTTGTTGTGCTACGTGTTTCCCTGTTGACGGAATGACCTGCATAAGTCCTCTCGCATTTGCGTATGATAACGCGCCTGGATTATACGCGCTTTCCTGTCGGATAATCCCTGCAACTAAAAAGGGATCTAAGGCATTTTTTTCCGCGTATATCGTAATGATGTCCCAATAAGCAAGGGGATATTTCAATTGTTCAAGCGGATAAGAAAAGTTCGACTCTGGTACTTTCTGTAAAAGAGATTCTATCTCGGATGCCAGTTGAATGGTTTTGAGATATTCTCCAATATACGCGTAACAACGGCCAAGAAAATACAAATCGAAAAGCTGTTTTGCAAGTGTCGTTTCAGTCAGAGACTGCCCTTCAAGCAGCGATTCAACCCAGGCAATTTCTTTTCGGACATATTCCTGTAAGTGGACTTCATGTAATTCGAAGGCTTTGGCAAGATGTTGGGTGATTTCCTGATAGAAGGTTGGCGGCATTTCTTGCTGTAATCTGGTCAATAAAGATGAAAATGCTGGTTGTTCTTCAGAATTTTTCTGCTCGATGTTTACAGTCGCGTTCAGCATCCGTAATCGTTCTTGTGCCTTGAGGCCATAGTAGCTGCCAGGAGAAGATTCGACCAGTTGGCGATATGTCTTGATTGCTGCTTGTGGTTTTTTCTGTTGTTCAAGACCTCGTCCTTGCCAATAGAAACTCTCATCACGATAGTCTCCGGATGGAAATGCTGTGGTCGCCTGAGAAAACACCTGGATTGCCTCAGCGTACTGCTTATTGAGATAATACGACCACCCGGCCTGCCAGAGCGCTTCTGCGGCAAATGAACTGTCGGGATAATGAACGTATAAGGCTGAGTACCACTGTGATGCAGTTTTATAAGCTTTCTTTGATTGAAATATTCGTCCGAGAACGTAATAGGCGTCATCCCCCCAGGATGTCTCTCCAAACTCCTGTATAATTCGTTTCATGTACTTTTCAGCCGGCTGATTTCTGTCAGCATTCCAATGTTTTGTCCCAATCGTATATAATGCTTTTGCAGCAAGTTCGTGTTTTGTGGTGGCATAACGAGTCACGATCTGTTCGAGGGCATTTATTCCTTTTTGGACTTGTCCTAAACGAAAATACGCGTCAGCAATCCCAAATTCACTTTCTTCTTTGCGAGCACTTTGCGGATAATGATGCAAGAATGCTTCATACTGTTTGATGGCTGATGTATATAGCCCGGATTTAAACAGGGCATTCGCATGGTCGAGCAGGGTCTCTTCCGTCCATTTCGGGCTGAGTTGTGGATATTTTGCAAGGATCTTTTGAAGGGCTGTTTGGGCTGATTTCTTTTCTGCGTGGCCTGGATACTGTGAAAGAAAATGATGGAATGCAGAGACAGCCTCCTGGTAATGTTCTATGTTCATAAACGCCTGGCCAAGCTTATAGAACAGGTCACCCTGGGATATTGTAGGATTCTCATGTAAATCCTTGTACATTGTTAATGCTTCATGATATCTTTCTAGATCAAACAGAAGATTCGCTATCGCAAACTGCACGTCACCCCCCAGGGGATGAGAGGGATATCGATCAAGAAAGTCCTGGAATAACGCGAGTGCTTCTTGCGGCCGATCGAGTTTCCTGTAGGATTCAGCAAGAAAATAACGAACATAATCCTCTAATTCAGGATATTGATCAACTAATGGGAGCAAAAGCTGAACCGCTTTTTCATAATTTTTTTCCTGAAAGACGTTTACACTTTCGGTAAAGAGTTCTCTCTTCTGAAAAATAGTTAACGGATCTGATAACTGTTGAGCGAAACTGTCAAAACTGTTCCACAGCACGGACATTAATAGCAGCATCACAATACGTGTAATTTTTTTCATAGGCTTTCTGAGTGAATCCGGATTATTTTTTTAATGACGTCACATAAAACAAATTTTGGCTTTTCTCCTTAAAGATGAGGCAAGCTTTCTTGTCAAGTGATAATCGTCTTAAACATTGAATATATCGAGGGATAAGGGAAAAATTGCTCAGATCAATGGTGGGCGAAGTAAATTTTCCTTGACTTTCTTTTGATCAATAAAGACATACGACGTTAACACATAAATACTTTTGATGTTTTACAATATTCACTGAGCATTCACTGAGCGGTGGAAGAGAATATTACTGTAACCAGGTCATTGTTTAGAAGTCTTTCGATTTGTTAGCGCACGCTGTTTGTCAAATGAGGGAATATCGTGGAGTGTAAGACAGAAGATCAATTGTGTTTACAGAATTTCCGTTTTAAAAATGTCAAAGTAAAATTAGGTTGTGTCGTTTTTCTTGTCCTGTTGCCGCTATGTGGATGCGGTATTTCAAAACTTCAGGTTGTGAGCGTACCAGAACCACCCATTCCGGTTCCGGAAATCCTCCCATTTTTTCACGAGTCTTCTTTATCGATAACGTATATTGTTGAACTTCAGTGGAACTCCATCCTCCCATACGAAGAAGAGCATTATGAAAAGGAAGAAGTGATCGTTCTCAGTGATGATCTTGTCATTTCCCCAGGAGAGTATTATGGGGAGGAGGTTGTTGAGTTTCCGACAGTTCAGGTCCATGAACCTGATCTGATAGAGGATCCCTTTATTGAAGATAATTGTGGTGAAAGTGCCTATTCCTGGTGTGATCCTCGCTATGAAAATGACTATCTGGCCTACCTGGAACATGAAAAAGAACAGAAACAACAGGCCGCAATTTTCCCTAATTTCGTCGCACCTATTGATGAAGGGTTGATTTTACGTGGGATGCAACCTTCGACGAAGAAACGACGAGGTCATTATGGTCTGGATATTATCCCGCGCAACTGGGTACGGAACGGTGCGCCAATTAAAAGTGTCGAGGATGGGGTTGTGGTTGAGTGTTCATGGGCACGAGGATATGGGTATTATACAATCATTTATCATCAAAACGGGATCTTTTCGCTCTATTCGCATACGCAAAAGAAGAATCGGGTAAAATTTGCTCAGAAAGTAAACCGTGGTGATACCATTGCATTGATGGGAAAGAGTGGCAATGCTCAGGGGTATCACTTACATTTTGAACTGATCGACCTGCGGGAAAATTGGGATTTACAAGAAAGCATTGATGACTTTATTACAAGCCTCTGCCGGGGAGAATGTCAGGAGAGTGAACGTGGCCAATTTAATCAATTACTGTTTGCCAGACAGATGAAAAAAGATCCTTTAGAAAATATTCCGGGCCTCGCCTTTGCAAAAAAAGTGAAGGGGAAGTGGATTGCTGTTGACTCAATTTCTCCAGCAAAAACCAACCCACAGGCAGCAAAAAACAACTAATCTGGCCGTATTGTCGCATTCACTGGATTGGCGTCATGGTTGATGAGAATTCCATTCTGTCTGAGATTCCGCGATAATAGTCGATGCTGTTGTGTAAGAAATGCAGATGATTTTTATAGGTGTTATACTGCTTATTAAGAAGTTCCTCGTCTGAATCTGCTGATAAAGACAAAGACGCTGCTCCCTTAGCCTGTTCAATCATGTGGGTTTCCTGCGCATGTAATTGTAAGAAATGAGGTGAGGGCTCAATATTCACAAACAATCCCAAAACCTCAATGACCAGTTCTGAAATGTGAGATTTGCTGACTCTTCCCTTATGACGTTGCCTGCCTGGTGCTAATTCAAGACGATCGAAGCTTGATTTGACAATTTTCCGGATAGAGCTGATATGCAGGGTAACTTCTCGACTTTTTTTGTAACACCAGGGACATAGCGTTCGAAGATGGCTAATATTCGCAAGATAGGCCGGATTCTTCCCCAGAACTTCCTCAATAATTGGTCGTAATTTTTTCTGAGAAATGGCCGTGATTCTCTCTTTTACTTCCTCAAGTTCTTTACTCAACTCCACCTTATCGGGAGGAAATTGA
>JAFGJC010000156.1 GCA_016929305.1 candidate division CSSED10-310 bacterium
AGATCAGAGACGATCATGATCACATCGAGTGTGAACTGCGAACCCATGGCCATTTCGCCGAGTTTTTTATTAAGTTGACTGACCGTGCCGTCCATCGGCGAATAAATCGTGGTTTTGGACAGGTTGTCTTTGGCCTGTTTCAGCGCAGCATCGCCTTGTTCCACCTGGGCCTTTGCCTGTTCAAAGTTGGATTTTGCCAGATCAAGTTCAGCTTCGGAGGTTAAATTGTCATCAAATAATTTTTTATATCGTTCGTATTCGTTCTTCGCTTTGGTATATCCGGCTTTGGCGAAAGCCACATTCGACTCGGTTTGTTCCAGGGCTGCCTTATAATACTCCTGGTCAAGCTGAACCAGAAATTGTCCCTCTTTGACGGAGTCGCCTTCTTTTACACCCAATTTAACGATTTGACCGCTTACATTGGCCGAAATTTTTACCTGAACTTCTGGTTGAATGCGCGCGGAACCGGAAACGGTTTCAGTGATGGTTCCCTTTATAACTTTTTCGGCCTGAATCTTTGTTTTTTGACCCTTCTTCTGCAGATTGGCAAAGACAAAGATCGCAAGGATCGATACAATGCCGATTAAAATGAATATTTTTTTCTTTGACATTTTCATGAGTTCCTGCTCCTTTTTCTCCAACCCGATTATTCTTTCAACTGCCCCATGGCTTTTTGCAGACGTGCAATACTCAGGTTGTATTCATATAATGCCTGAATGTGATTGCTCTGAGCTTCGGTGTTGGTCACCTGTGCGATTGTGATATCAAGCATGGTGCCTGATCCTACTCTGAATTTTTCCTGGGCCAGTTTCAGATTGGTAGCCGCCGACTCAACACCCACCTCAGCCACAGCAATCTTTTTCTTGGATTGCTGCATGAGAAAATAGGACTCCTTCAGTTCAAGGTCAATATCTTTTTGAGTTTGGGTCTGAATTTCCTCATTATATCTAAAATTTAATTTTGCTTTACCCACATTTGCGATGCGTGAAAAACCTTGAAAGATCGGGATTGACAAGGAGACGCCCGCGTACCAGTTATAGTCTTTATCCAGAATATTATTAATTCTGCTGAAATCTTCGTGCCGCCACGAATATCCTGCATAGGCGGACAGGCTCGGCAGATAACTGCTCATTGCCATGCCGATATAATTTTTTGAAGCTTTCAGGTCATACTGAGATTTGATCAGGTTTGGATTATGTGTCCGGCTCAATTCAATTGCGTTTTCATAAGTGATATCAATCGCCTCCGCTTCAAAAGAACCAATCAGTTTTATCACTTTATCCACTTCAAAGCCAAGCACATGGTTCAGGGACGAATGGGCGATCGAGAGAATATTCTCCTGTTCGATGAGCGTTAATTCAGCCTGATCTTTCTGAACCTGCGCCTGCAATTCATCCGATTTGGAGGCCTTGCCCACATTGAACAGGGTCTGAGAGAGTCTGAGGGATTCCTTGGCGGATTCGAGCCCTTTCATTTGAACCTGAAGCAATTGTTCCTGTTTCAGCAAATTATAATAGCGTTCTTTCACCATATAGATAATCAGCTGTTTGGTCGCTTCCAGATCGAATTCCGCACTTTTACTCAAGTTCCTGGCCTGTGTGTAATTATAATAATTGTATCCTCCCGAAAACACTGTCTGGCTCACGGATGCATCCGCAGAGGAACTCCAGGATTTGATCTCGGATGGCTGAACAGGTACGGGAATTCCCGAACGAGGATCAATGCGAAGCTGAGAAGAGGGGCCCACAGTCGAATGGTTGTATCCCAATCCTGCGTTGACACTCGGCAGAAAATTCGATAGGGCGATTGTGACATCCTTGTCCGACATCTTGCGGTAAAATTCGCTCTGAAGCATCTGAGGATTATTCTTTAACGCGATTTCAACGCACTGATCCAGATCGAGACGAAGCGTATCCTGTGCACCCACCGTTGCACTGATCAGGCAAAACAGGCTTAATAAAACTCGTATGATCATCATATATCCTTTCAAGTTACTTAATAACCCACCACAAACGCTCCAAAAACACTCCAAAGCGGAACGCTTATCATTACCCAGATCAGCCAGTTGATGATGACGACTGAAGCCGATTTGTTTATATCAAGCTTGCTGATTTTGGATATTCCGATGGCAAACAAAACCAGGCCCCAGATTGCAAAAATATCAAGATGGGCCAATAATCTGAAGAGAATTGAAGGTGTTTCACCTAGCCCAGGTGTCGGCATTAAAATTGCGAGACTTGTTGTAACGCCATAGGAAGTGCCTTTTGACATTACCATGATCATTCTTAATACTGTGGAAATTATACCTATCAGGCTACTCCAGGAAATTACAGCAAACATTTTCTTAAATGTCGTTTCTCCGCCGAAAACCACATTGGTAAAGAAAAGGTGAATTCCACTCACGATACACCACGTAAGCAATGTCATTATCGGTATTACTGCGAACTGGATATACTTCAGAGGTCCCTGCATCTGAGTTCTTGCGATTTCCATTTGCGCTTCCGGCATTTCTCTTGCCTCCAGCCTGGCGAGTTGATCTGCCAAGCCGATATCCAATAACATAAATTGTACAACTATGACGACGGCAATTAAAACGAGAAAAGGAACCAGCCAGTTGGGTTTGTTATTTATATCCTGAAATGTTTCTTTTGGAGAAGTAAAAATACCGAAAATGCGTTCGAACACGCCCAATCCCTTTGCTTCATTCACTTCCGCGGTCATGGATTCCTCCTTTGGATTAATCTTATAAAATACCTTTTGTGTAGACGAAAACCATCATTGAAAGTTTCGATTTATTTATACCTGATCACATTGTGGCTTACCGGATCTAATCCGTGTTTTAATGATAAACCGATGTATGGCGGGAATATTCAATTCGTCCGGACTTTAAATTTGACATCCAGGGTGACAGGAATTCCGTTGAGCTGTTTAAAGATTTTTACTCGGAAAGCACTTCTTTCTTGATCTGCAGGAGGAATTGGAGCGCGGCATCGTGTTCATTCGGGATGACGCCTTCCAGGATCGCTTCTTCAATGCGTTTCTTGAGAATACCCACATGGCGTCCCGGCGGGATAGAGCACGCTTTCATAATTTCATCACCGCGCACGGGCGATTGAAATGAACGCATTCGGTCCTTTTCCTCGACCTCTTCAATGCGTCTGGCCACATAATCAAAATTGGTCAGATGACGTTTGACCCGGTTGGGATTTCCGG
>JAFGJC010000157.1 GCA_016929305.1 candidate division CSSED10-310 bacterium
AGGATGCTTTAACGTTTTCAAATGTCCACCATGGCAGAATGCCGTCATTCATCAACTGCCTGTTCGTTTCCGAATCTCCGTTGAGGAAGGTGAACATATCGAGTTTTGTGTTGGGAATGGAGAATACCGGATGTTCATGAAAGGCAAGCATATGCAGGTAATCATCGAACACGTATCCGCTGAACAGCGAGGGAGCTGCCAATACGGTACTGATCAGAGCCAGAAATAACAGCGGATGGTCTTGAACAAATCCGCTGGTTAACCGTTTGACAACTTTCATCAAATAAGTTCCTTTGTTGTTCGAGACATTGAAGGCGCGATGGAAAGCAGCGGTAACATGGAAAAATGACGACTAACCCAAAAGAGTATACCATTTGTCCGGTTTTCATGATATGATCTTTTAACGATGTTTACGCATTACACCATGTCTTTGGTTATGTTTTTGATGGCGGCATTGGTCTTTTGTTTTTTGCTGCAGCGGAAGATCCGGCATCAGCGAAAATTCGGTCTTTTGGGCTGGTTAATTGGTATATGTTTTGTGGCGGGAGCGGTGTATGGATGGGTGGAATCCCCAGTGGATCCTGTTCCGAGGATACCTTCCAATTTCAATGCCTATGTCCAGTTTCACGTTTCCCCGTACGGCAGACCGGAAATCATGAAGGTATATGACGAAACAGAAAATGCCGAATACGATCTGGTGACGGTTCGATTGCCGCTGAGTTTCCAGGAAAGTCAGCGTATTGTCAGGGATCAACTTCAGCAAAAGGGTTTTCAAGTTGATATTCGTGATACAATCGATGGCGAGGTCACTGAATTCCGGTTTCACTCAGAAAAAAATCCCGAAATGATAAACATGGTTCGCATAAAGAGCACCTGCCCGGTTCAAACACAACCCTGTGTTGAAGTGAGTTTCAGGATTTGGACAGCTTACTATCCACCGAAATGATTATCATCCGATAACATGATTTCCGGTGATTATGCATTCATAATATATTTACAATCATTTAGAACACTGTTTTTAGACCGGTTTATGATTTTAGCCAGCCTGCCGGGAAGCAGGTATTGTTTTATGGCTGTGTTGCCGTTTGTCTACTGGGCATTAAGCCGGCAAAAAGGAAAATTACTGACGATTGTTTTTCTTTTTTCGATGCAGTTGAACAGTATCGTCAAGATGAGTTATCGAGTCCCGCGCCCTTATATCGATGCACCTGAAACCATAGATCTTGTCGGTGCACCTTCGGAAACGTTTTCCTTTCCAAGTGGGCATGCTCAGGGAAGTCTTATGATATGGGGAGGAACAGCGCTCCTTTTCCCTTCTTTTGGAACGATCATCGTCTCGGTTATCCTGCCCGTCCTTGTCGGCATATCCAGGATGTATCTTGGAGTGCACAGTCTATTAGATGTCATTGCGGGATTTGGTATTGCCATAATATTTTTAATCGTTTTATACAGCCTGGTTCAGATCGAAAAGCGGGTTCCGCCTATAACGGATCACTGGCTGATGCGGTCCTCACTCGTCATCATATCACTTATCGCATTGGTTCTCTTTTACGATTCGAAGGCGAAAGATTTGGTTTTATCCGGAACGACACTCGTTGCGTTTGTAATTTTTGAAGCGATTGCTCAAAACAGATGGCATTTTAAGGACACGCCTTGCTGGTCAATAAAAATCAGGCGGTGTTTCGCAGGATACTTGCCGGCATCTATCTTTGTCATAATTTATAAATTAATACCCGATGCTGAGTCATGGGTTTACGGTCTGGTTTTCGCAGTGCTCGGATATTGGATGGCGGCCGGCGCTCCGTTTCTTTTCACCGTACTGGGTTTCAATGGATCAGAACGGCAATGCAAAGGTTTAGTCAATAAAACGAAATTTCAAAATAGCCCATAGCGCCGAGAACCCATCTCTCCATGTGATCTTTTTCCCTTCAGAATATTCGCGACCAGCATACGAGATCGGCACTTCATAGATTCGAATACCTTTTTTAAGTATTTTGGCAGTAATTTCCGGTTCAAAATTGAATCGGTTCGATCGGATTTCAATTCCGGAAAGCGCCTTTTTTGAAAATAATTTGTAACATGTTTCCATGTCAGACAGGGTGGTGCAATAGAGTAAATTTGTCAGTGCAGTGAGAAATCTGTTTCCGATCCAATGATGCAAGAACATATTACGCCGTTCACCGGTAAATCGTGATCCAAAGACAACCTCCGCCTTTCGTTTGACAACTGGTTCTAGCAGTTTCCGGTATTCTTCGGGGTCATATTCCAGATCAGCATCCTGGACAATGATGTATTCGCCTTCAGCTTTGTTTAACGCCGTCCTTATGGCAGCGCCTTTTCCCATGTTTTTTTCATGGCGTATCAAGGATGAAAAATCGGATTTTCGATCTTGAAGAATATTCCAGGATCCGTCACTCGAGGCATCGTCCACCACAATAAGATCAATCTCGAATCCAAGATCACTCAAATCGATGGTCTTGATGCGATCCAATATGTCATTGAGAGTGCTTTGTTCATTATACACCGGAACAATAACTGACAATTTTTTCAAGACAACCTCCCGAAATGCCTGACAAGTCTAATCATGACTGAACATTCCGGTCAAGTAAAGTTTTCTTCTTGAATATCACATCATTTCGTGGAATAGTGACATCAGGTCACATTTTTAATGTAATTTTATGTTGAGGGAATCTGTGAGCTTGCAAAAATTCCTTCAAAGATGCCGTCTATTTGAAGGATCAATTCCACTGTTCGCTGCCAATCATATGCGTATCATGATCATGGGGATTTTTTTTGTGATCGCCATCTGCGCCACTCGATGGCTTCAAAGCGATTATTATAGCAACGCAGATAGGATTTCAGAAGCGATATCGCGAGAGTTTGAATTGACGGAAAGTCCTTATTCACAGCAGGCAGTAAACGCTGCAGACATTCCGGAGGTTTTGTACCGGTGCGAAGGCCCGCGATATAATCTGGAAATAATGTGTTTCCGGTCTTTTCCGGAGAGGATAAATGTCAACACAGCACCTGTGGAGCTGTTGATGGTATTACCCAATATCGGTGAATCATTAGCGGAGAAGATTGTTCATTATCGCAGCATAAAAGGTCATGTATCTGATGTTCGAGATCTTGAGAGGATCCCGGGAATCACACCGCGTCTGACGGATCATTTGGCAGAACTGATAACTTTTGGTGAGCAAGAAACCGAGCAATGACCTCACGGTATACGATTCGAAACCCGCTCTTTCTCGGATTCCTGGCTATGGTTCCGGGAATCGTCATCGGCTGTCTGGCAGACATCACCGCCATACTCCCGATTGTTTTAACGATCATTATCCTTGCGATCACTCATGTTCTGATAAAAAAACGTCTGTTCTGTCTGTCAACGCTTACGCTTTTAATCGGCTTTTGGGGAATGGGTTGGAGCCTTTCCGCCGTGCATGAACATTATTTGCCGGCACGTCATCTGGCACTATGCCCTCCCAGCGAGGAAGTCGCATGTGTGGGAAAATGTATCGAACTTCCGGATATTCATTCAGCACATCCCAAATTGGTTGTTGAATGCCAGGGGATTGAAACCGGTGCGGGTATCATGGAGCGTTCAGATGGAAAGCTGCAACTTTCGATTAGCGACAGCGAGCCGGATTTGAAACGTCTACACAGTTTGAAATACGGGGATATCGTCCGTATTGAAACGAAACTTGAGCGACCAACAGGTTATGGAAATCCCGGCTGTTTTCAGCCTGATGATTATCTATCAGTTCACGATATTTTTTTAACCGGATCAGTGAAATATATGGAATTTTTCGATGTGTTGAAGCCGGGAACTCCCATTTCATTCAAATATTGGCTTTGTGAAATTCGAAAGCGCCTGATGAATCTGATCTGGAAACATGGGAATCCGTTTTTTCAGGAATTTTTTGAAAAATTTGATGTATCTGAAGTCGAGATAAAAGGACTGTCTCAGGCAATACTTCTGGGGGGAAGAGAATCATTACACGATGACATAAAACTGGATTTTCAAAAATCCGGTTTGTTTCATATTCTTGCCATTTCAGGTCTTCACGTAGGCATTGTCTTTGCTTTGGTTTACTGGTTCCTGGGATGGATTGTTCCCGATATACGTCTTCGATCGGCAGTCTCGATGTTGTGTTTGTTGTTTTATTGTGTGGTGACGGGAGCCAGCGCTTCTGTTGTCAGAGCCACGTTGCTCATATGTTTTTATCTGCTGGCAAAAATCCTCAAGAGAGAAACCCGTATTCTGAATCTGCTCGGATTTACAGCGATATTGCTTCTGGCAGTAAATCCGAAGAGTTTGTTTGATATTGGATTTCAACTCACGTTTACTGCCACATTTGGAATTGTTCTACTCAGCCCGGTATTTTACCATCCTTTTCGAGGATTCCGATATAAAAAACTCTTTCAATTACTTGCCGTATCCATAGCCGCTCAAATCACAACAGCGCCCTTATCAGCCTATTATTTCAATCGAATTGGCGGTCTAGCTTTTTTACCTTATCTTTTTCTGGTTCCATTAATCACAGTCGCTCTGTTCACCGGATTAACGGGGCTGGCATTATTTTCAACCGGTTATCTTGGTATTTTACTGATCAGGGTACATGCATCATGTATCGGACTGCTTATAGTTTTTTCACAGAAAATCAGTTCATTACCGGGAATTACGGTGACGATCCGAACACCCGATTTGTTGACAATAGCACTCTGGACCGGAGCTTTGCTGGTTCTGATCAGTTGGAAATGCAGACCGGTAGGTTCGCTGACAACAGCAGTTGTTATGCTGATGCTGGCGATGATGTGGCATAGTTACCGAGCGTCTTTTCATTATAAGGATAAACTGAATATATATGTAATGGATGTCGGCAATGGCGATTCCACCTTGATACGGACACCTGGCGGTGAATACTTTCTTGTGGACGCGGGAGGTATCTACAATTCTGACTTTGATATCGGCAGGCAGATTGTCTGCCGGACGCTGCTGACCTTGAATGTCGATAGAATCCGTACTGCTGTGATAACGCATCCGCATCCTGATCATCAAAAAGGTATGTATGCAATATTGGACACCTTTCCGGTTGAAGAACTCTGGGTGCCATCTCAACGCTTTGATGATGCAGATTTCAGCGGTTTGATGGCAAGAGCGGCAGAATTGGGTATCCCCTTAAAGACGTTGGACACGAACAGAATATATGAAACGGTCGATGTGGGTTATAATAACAGATCGCTTGTTTTGGGTCTGCGTTATGGCCGGTTTTCCCTGCTGTTACCCGGTGATGCAGAAAAAGAAGCGGAAGCGGGTTTATTGAGATACGGATGCGCACTGAATATGTTTGCGCTTAAAGCGGGTCATCATGGCAGCCGTTCCTCCTCCTCAAAGGCTTTTCTTGACACCGTGAAACCGGCGGTGATTATGATTCCAAGCGGCAGAAACAATCAGTTCGGGCATCCTCATCAAGAAACGATCGATCGAATGCGTTCACTTCAGCCGCCACCTATTATATACCGTTCTGATCTTAACGGAATGATTCACTTGGAAACGGATGGGACACAGATGACGCTCAAAACT
>JAFGJC010000158.1 GCA_016929305.1 candidate division CSSED10-310 bacterium
AATATCGAGAATCAACAAATCTATAAATCAAAAATTCGTGTTTCCACCTCGAATTTTTATTCGGGTATTTATATACCGCGTGCAGAGGATGTAGAACTTCTCATAAACGATTCAACGGACTTTATTATCAAGGATAACGAAAGTCTATTGTATTTGTTTGAGCCAACGAAAAAAGATCAAACCATTTCAATTGAACTTCGTCTACCGGTATCATCTCACGGTATGTACAGCACAACTCAATTATATGTCGGTAATTATGATTCAATCATGTTCGTAAAATTTAGAGAAATCAATCTGCGACTTTTTATTATCGGACTATCGTTCACGATCATCCTCATTTCGATCAGTTTATATATGCAAAAGCCCAGTGAAAAGTATCTTTTACCGTTGGCATTGTTGGCTTTGTCTACGTTTGGTTATGTTTTGTTAAAAGCTTATCCATCCTTACAAAATAACTTTTGGTCAAGTTTATTATTACTTGGCCCCGTCAAGCTACCCATGTTATCGATGGATACCAGCAGGCTACTTTACAGGTTGTTTTTTCCAATACTTGTCGGTTTTTTGAATTATTTACTGATTAAAAATTTTGTCTCAGTAAAAATATTCAATATCGATTACTTTTTCTACATACTTCCAATTTCGTTGCTTACGCTTCTATTCATCAATGATTATCGATACTCAGAAATGCTGTTAGCTCATCGTATCTACATCAATATCCTGGAGAGTATCGTAATCATCAAAGGACATTACGCATATAAAAATGATACAGTGCTATTGCTGATGGGAGCCATCAGCGCCACGGGCTTGAATATATTTATAGCCAGCAGTGGGATCAACATCATCCCGCATGGAGATGTTGATCTTCTCTTTCGTCTCGGTGGAGTTTATGCATCCTCATATCCGATAGCCTTTACCATTGCAGTCAATGGAATCTTCGCCCGTAAATATGCGGAATCTGAAACGCTTTCGAAAGAGTTGAACCATGTCAATAAAAATTTGCAAAAAATAGTAAGTGAAAGAACGGGTGAATTAAAAGCTGCTTATGAAAATTTAGAAAAAGAACAGCAGCAAAAAGATATTTTTATCACGAACATGGTGCACAGTCTTAAATCTCCTTTGTTTTCAATTGCCGGTTTTGCTGATATGGCACAAGAAGCGTTGCAAGTCGTTCCTGAACAAGTCAATCATTTCATATATTTGATTATTTCAAATACAGATTTTGTTGTAAAACTTGTTAATAACCTTTTTCTTGCTCTCCGGCTCGAGTCAGGAAAAGTGAATTACATGATCGAAAAAACGAACCTTTGCAAGATGATGGAACAGATTTACAACACAACCTTGCCTCAGTCCCAGGAAAAAGATGTTCATATCCACCTGGAAATTCCCGAACATCCCGTGCTGATCAAATGCGATTTTTATTATTTGACCCTTGCAATTCAAAACATAGTTGATAACGCTGTCAGACATACTCAAAATGGTGGAAATATCACATTGTCAATAGCTGATCTGGGAGAAAGTGTTGAAATCAAGGTAACAGACAATGGCGAGGGTATATCAGATGAGGTTATTGACCATATATTTGAGCGGTATTACAGTTACTCCCTTCAAGGACATGAATCGAGCGGTCTTGGGTTGACAATATCAAAGGATGTGATTACTGCGCATCAAGGACAAATATTTGTCAGCAGTAAAAAAGGGGAAGGTACCGAGTTTGTGATCGTTCTAAAAAAATCTGAACCATGAAAAACAAAAAAGCAGGGCGCAATGGCATCCCAACGCCCTGCTTATTAAAACCTTAATTCAATAAATTACTTGGCTGCTAAATCTTTTCCTAACACATACCCCTGTGTAACACAGCGACCGAGTGATAGGCCACCGAACACCATCGGGTAATCTGCGCTGCCATAAAATGGACCGGCGACATTCCCAATTGCATACAGGTTTTCAATTGGGTTTTGTTCCTCATCCAATACATTACCGGTTTCATCAGTAATGATACCGGCAGCTATGGCGGTAAGACGAAGATGTTTGCCAATACCCCAGAATGGAGCCTTCTCAATTTTCTTCAAGTATTTCGGATCTTTTCCGAAATCAGGATCCCACCCCATATCAACAACCTCGTTATAACGCTCAACAGAAGCTTTGAGGTTCTCTGCCGGAATACCCAGTTTGTCAGCAAGTTCATCTAAGGTATCGGCTTTATATACGGCAATTCGATCTTCCAAAACCCCAGATCTCTCTTCCATGTCTGAATCAGGCATATATTTCTGAATCGCTTCTTCACTGGAAGGTCTGCCACCCCATTCGGCTACCTGATCAAAACCATTACTATCGAAAATAGGGCAGTATTTTCCTGCTTTATCAGGTTCGTAATCACGCATATAATTGGCAATATATGCCATATCCGTCTCTTCGTTGAAGATGCGATTGCCATTCAAATCCAGGCAGAGGAATGGCTCATTCCACATTGGACCGGAGTCGAAATCGTGAAGGATTTTTGTATGTCCGATAGGTTCCAAAACAGCACCGGCCATCATACCCATCAGCTGTCCGTCTCCGGTTCGATTGTACTGCTTTCTTTCGAAATGCAATACATCCGGACAGAGTTTTTCTACCATCGCCAGATTGTTCTGGTAGTCGCCTGTTGCAATCACGACGCCCTTTAAGGCTGTAAACTTATAAAAAGCACCCTCTGAATCTTTGGCGTATACACCGGTTACCTTGTTGCCATCCGTGATGAGCTTCACGGCAGGTGTACTGTAGCGAACATCGATATTACCATCGTATGATTCCAATATCGATCGCACACCCGTACCTACATTATCGGGTTTGACAATGGAGCAGGCAAAAGTTGCCAGCTTACCGAACGTTTCTCCATAGTCCACTTCACCTTCAGATAATGTGAAATTTTCATATCCCGATGCAAC
>JAFGJC010000159.1 GCA_016929305.1 candidate division CSSED10-310 bacterium
AACTTCATGTTTCATACATCTGGTCGAAAAAAATCATCCGGAAACATTCTCAAATGACAGGTACGCCCTATCATCACTATATTCAGGATAATTCTCATCCAACAACCTTATACAATGAGCTTATAGCGTGGCAAATTCAACAGTTTATCATGGCGGAATCCCGCCATGATTCGCTCATTCAGAATGAAACCAAAAACAATGAAAAATAAACTACTGGTTTGGTGTTCAATCATCCTGTCATTTTATATCTTTTGCAATCACTCCGTTGCAGAATCGGTCAAGATAGATTGTTCATTATTACCTGACGGCAGTGTAGTGATTCAATTCCCTGATAGTTTTTCCGAAACGGTTCGTGAAGCATATCTTTACCGCAGTACATCTGATATCGACGTGATAGGCGTGGATTCGAAGTATTACCCTATCACTAAAATCCATCTTACCGGTGAAATTTCAGATAAAGGTTATCGTGATGCTATGGTGGCTGCGAACGTCAGATATTTTTATCAATTAGAAGCCACTTTGGAATCGGGAGTCAAGACTATAAGCTCACGGGTTTCAATACAGCTTCCTGATACATTGTTAGGAATTCCGGCAAATCCGGAATTTCATATCGACAAAACATTTTATACGCTCTCTGTTATGGACAATGGTCACCTTTGCAAACGATACCCCATTGCACTCGGTCGAAATCCGGTTGATCGAAAACTTCACCAGGATAATGCGACAACTCCGGAAGGACTCTATAAGATTCTAAATCTGCAACCACACGCAACATTTTACAAAGCATATGATATAAATTATCCGAATGATTGTGACAGAGGTCGTTATGAGCTGGCAAAACATCTTCATAAATTACCCAAAATCAATGATCACTACCGTTCGATAGGCGGTGAAATCCAAATTCACGGAATGGGCATCGAGTCGAATTGGACTTTTGGATGTATCGCCTTGCGGAATGCCGATATGGATGAATTGTTTGCCTGCAAAACCATAACGACCGGAATACCCGTTGTTATCACTGGAAACACAATAACTAACGACATGCTGGAATGTATGGAGAAACTGAAGGACAGAGAAACTGTTATCCGAATTCAAACCCGTTTGAAATCGCTGAATTATTATACCGATATTGTCGACGGGAAATGCGGCAAAAAAACTTTCATTGCAATTGGAAAATTCCAATCGAATAAAAATTTAGTGGTAACATGCTACCCTGATGCACAAACGATGAAATTACTTTTTCAGTAAGAGATAAGCATGAAAAATTACCCCGTCTTTGATGGTCATAATGACACGCTTTTAAAATTAATGCGTTTGGGTGCCAGCTCGATCGAGCAATTTTTGCACGGCAACTTAGATGCTCACATTGACCGTGTCCGAGCCAAATCAACGGGTTATCGAGGAGCGTTTTTTGCTGTCTTCACTCCTTCAAAAAAATCAATTTCCCAATCAGGATCCAGGACAATGTTACCGGCACAGCATGCATTAAAACCTGATATGTCTCCAATACCCCGGTCACATGCTGTCAATTTCACCAATGACACTATAAATCTGTTGCACAGGATTATTGGACTTTCCAAGGGTACCATTGCCTTGATCAATAAAGCAGAGGATCTTAAGACCTTTACTCAGGTCCCCGGACTCTCGATAATACTACATCTTGAAGGAGCGGAAGCCATCGATGCCCGTTTCAATAATCTTCAACGATATTACAAGAAGGGATTAAGATCCCTTGGGTTAGTCTGGAGTCGCCGCAATATTTTTGGATCAGGAGTATCCCTGGATTTTCCGGGTTCTCCGGACGTTGGACCCGGTTTGTCTGAATATGGAATAGAACTCGTGAAAAGGTGTAATCAGTTGGGAATCATTCTCGATCTCGCACATCTCAATGAAAAGGGATTTTGGGATGTTGCACGTTTGTCAGTAAAACCGCTTGTCGTTTCTCATGCGGGTATCCACAGATTATGTCCCTCCCCCCGGAACCTTTCAGATCGTCAGCTTGAGGCAATAGCAAACTCCAACGGCATTACAGGAATCACATTTGCCAATGGATTGATACGTGCCGACGGACGGATAGATCTTTCCGCTACACTCAATGATATTATTGATCATATCGACTATATTCGAAAGCATTTTGGAATTGACTATGTCGGATTTGGATCTGATTTTGATGGTGCAAGAATAGCTGAACAGCTGGGAGATGTTACTGGAATACTTAAACTCATCGAGAAACTCGAGGAAAGAGGTTTCACGGAACACGAACTTCGTAAAATTTGTTATGCTAACTGGCTGAGAGTTATTAAGGAAACGTTAGCGAGCCATCGCTGTTAATGACCGGAGCAATCGCGTTTGGAACAAGGTCTGATTTTTTGCGGATTTCATCCAGAATAGCAGGATTGTTTGGCAGAGGTTTTGGTTGCAAATCGACGTCAAGATTATAAACGTTGACGGGTATAATTTCTGCTTTTAAAATTTTTCCTTCATGGTTAAAGGTGATGCTTGCGATAATAGAGGTTTTTGCTTTTTCTGAATAGCTGGCAAAAATGAAATTGCCCAGACTGTAAAAAATCAACCTGTTCTTATAAATTTCAATACCCTGTAACACATGAGGGTGATGACCGATAACAAGGTCAGCGCCATGATCAATGACCAAATGCGCCAACTCGCGTTGATATTCCTTGGGATCGGACCGGCACTCCTCTCCCCAGTGAAAATGAACAGCCACCACATCATATTCCCGGGATGCCCTTTCGATAGAATTGATGACTAGACTGCGTTCCGGAAAAACAGTCCCAGCTTTTATTTCGGTTGCCCATGCTTCTTCTGGAAATGTTGCTGAATACCCAAGAATGCCTATAGAAATTCCGTTTTTGACAATGACGGCAGGCTGATTAGCTTCAGAAAGATTTTTCCCGGCACCACAATGTTTCAAATCACGTTCATTAAGCGCTTCAATGCACTGCATCAAGCAATCCGATCCAAAATCCATCGAATGGTTATTCGCAAGGGTGAACACGTCAAATCCCGCGTTGCGGTAAGCGTCAAGTTGTTCTATCGGCATTCGAAAAACATACTTTTTCGCTTCCATTGCCTGACCTGTTTCACAATGAGGTCCTTCAAGGTTGCCTGTTGCAATGTCAGCGGATTTGATAATGGTAGATATGTCTTGAAAAGGATAGTCAGCTCCAAATTTTTCAATGAGTATCTGACCCCAACTGCCTATCATCAGATCACCCACAGCCGCAAGCGTCAACGTACTCTCAGAAACTGAACTGGTATGGATGCTATTTTCAGGAGTTGCCATCACTGAGGCTGCAACCAATATACTGACTAACAAAACCATTACTCTAATCAAATCTACCCTGCTCATCATCACTCCCGCCAAATGTTATATCACGTTATATGGGCTCGAGTAAAAGTGAAGATTTGCTGTTCCCTGGCATTATATTTGCGCTCCGGTTCAGGAATATTCCAAATTTTGTGTAACGTATCACTTCTCTTTAAACTCAAATAAGAGATGTTGATTGACACGTGTTCAGGGAGGACTAATCATGAGCAATTTTAACATATTACTTATTGCAATGTTATTTCTGGGTATTCCGTATGCTTCAGCCGGAACACTGTTACAAAGTGGCGATAAAGCGCCGGATTTTACACTTAAGGATTCGGAGGGGAAATCATATACACTGACCCAATATAGGGATAATTATATTGTGCTGTATTTTTATCCCAAAAATGACACCCCCGGATGCACTCAAGAAGCATGCAATTTTCGAGATAATTTCAGTGAACTGAAGGAGAAAGGTATTATCATTCTGGGAGTCAGTTATGACGATGCCTCATCCCACAAAGCTTTCCGTGAAAAATATAACCTGCCTTTTCCGCTTCTCTCTGATACCGATAAATCGGTCTCAGAAACATATGGAGCCAAAGGCTTGTTCATGCCTAAACGAATCACTTATTTAATCTCACCTGAGGGTTTGATATTGCATGTTTTTGATAATGTCGACACCCAAAACCACTCGCAGCAGATACTGGATGTTTTTAATCAATTACCCAAATAGACGATAAAAACTAACTTTGACTGGATTCGGGAAGAAAATAATAGGGATTGACGGGACGGCCTTCCAGTCGAACCTCATAGTGAAGATGCTGACTTTTTGATCTTCCGGTGTTTCCTAATAAACCGACCACCTGTTTTTTGCCAATCCAATCACCTTCGTTGACATCAATGCGGGACAGGTGAGCATAGCGGGTCGTCAATCCAAACCCATGATATATCGTAACTATATTTCCATAACTGGAATTCCAGCCAGCTTCAATAACAACACCTTCTGCAGTGGCATAGACAGGCACGCGACGATCGTGAGCGATATCGATTCCCATATGCATTTTCACTTTTTTGGAAAAAGGATCTACTCTTCTGCCAAACGGAGAAGATATATAACCGCCTTCAACAGGTCTGATGTTGGGTATTGCCTTCAATAATGCGCTGTGGGAACGGAGAAATCGAGCTAGTGAAGCGTTTCTGCCATTTTCGAGCTGTGTTTCTATCTCCAACTCTTCAAGTTCCGTATAAAGTCTATCCAGAAACTCACTTTCTGAATCGATATATGTGATTCGACGAATATCACCATCCTGATTTACGGTTAAAGGACCTCCAATACCGCCTTCCATCTGAATTTCAGAATGTCCAAGATGTTTCGCAACCTGGCTTCCTAAATTGCGGCTCCCAGCAAGCTCATGACGAATATCTGACATCCGCGTTTCCAGATACTCCATTTGCATCTTTCTGGCATTGAGAGATTGCTTCAGGCGAACGTTTTCAGCCTGAAGATTTTCATATGACCAATATTGCCACATCAGACTTCCCAGCCCTGACATTACGGTAATCACAACTAGTAATCCAAGATAAAGCATAGGTTTGGATAGACTTACCCGTCTGCATTTGTTTCGTTTTGCAGATCGTAATGTCACTATCCAATCAACCAACCGACCACTCCTTTAACCTCAATAAAAACACCTGTACTTCAACAAATCTCAACTACTACACCTAAAAAATATAAAAAGTCAAGATTAATGCCGTTATTTTTCATGTGGAATATCATTAAAACAATTATAACCGGGAAGTAGCCTATCAGTAATTACCAACAAAAAATATAGGTACTCGTTTTTTTGTCCTCTTGTCAATTACCGATAGATTATTTTCAATTTATTATTTTATTTCAACAACTTAAAAGGA
>JAFGJC010000160.1 GCA_016929305.1 candidate division CSSED10-310 bacterium
AAAGCTTCTTCTCTCTGCTTCGAATCATCCCGGAAGATTGATTGTTCAGCAATACAACAGCAATGGGCAAGTCATGATTTGCGATGTACTGCAATTCCTGTAGATTCATTTGCAAACCCTGATCACCGGTAAAACATAAAACAGGTTTTTGAGTAGCGTAATGCGCTCCGATTGCTTTTGGTAACGAACATCCCATTGCTCCAAAAGACTTGGAAAAGAGTGTTCGATTACCTGCTTTAGCATACGTATACGCACGAGATACCCAGAATTCATTGTTCCCGACATCATTCGTTAAAATTGTGTCGTACCCGATGTTCCTTAAGATGGCGGACACAACATTAACTGGGTCATTCAGATCGTAACACTGCAGTATATCCTTCAACTTGCGGCATACTGAAAGCCATTTTCCTTTACCTTCGTATTTCAAGTCTGAATCCGCGAGGATTGGTAAAAAATCATGGAGATTTACAATAAAGTTTTTGCTATTGGGAATTTTCCGCAGGAATTCTGTTTCGTCAACATCTATTCTAATGATCTTTGTGTTATTCACAAGAGGGCCATAGCTTTTTGAGTCCACCGGAAATGACAGTCTGTTTCCTAATGAAATAATCAAATCCGCTTTTGAAAGAATAAAATTGCTATATCGTAGCGCATGACTCCCAATATATCCAAAGTACAAAGCAGACTTAGGCATAATGTCCTGAGCAAAACGGCTCGATAACACGGGAATGCCTATCCTTTCAACAACGTTTAGAATATACTGTACCGTATTTGATTGCCTGATTCCATCGCCGATCAGCAAAACAGGACGCTGTGAACATTCTAGTGCCGTATCTATGCTCTCAATAAGTTCTGAAAATGAAGTATGCTCAAATTCCTGCTGACAAAAAGACTGATCTTCATCGGTACGAATGTCTTCGTTGAAAATATGTGCTGAAAAATCCAGAAAAACCGGACCTTTTCTTCCGGTTGTAGCTAAATAATAAGCTTTTTCAATTTCATGACAGACATCTTTAGCCTGGTTGACCCTCGTTGCATATTTTGTAATACTTGATAGCAGAGGCATGGGATTCAGTTCCTGATCCATCTCAATACGCATGTCACCTTCTTGGTGATCTTTCATATGCGCAGAGATGAATAACACAGGTATCGAATCATAGTATGCATCCGCTATACCGGTTATCATGTTGGTAACACCCGGTCCTCGAGTGGCATACGCGACGCCTAAAGTGCTCTCAGCTTGCGCATATCCGCAAGCAGCAAAAGCAACGCTTTGCTCGTGAAAACAGAGATGCGCCTTGATTTCATCTTTTCTATTGTCAAGAGCGTACAAGAAATTCAGCACTACGCCTCCCGGCAGGCCAAATACATCTGTGACTCCTTTGCGAATCAGAAATTCTACAATATAATCCGCTACCTTCATCATTATTCTTCAGATTTATTATTTGCCAGATTACCATACCCGAATATTGCTAGTAATCTGATTGTATTCTCCGGCGTATACCGATGCCTCAGTTCCTCCGGCATATTACTGAAAATATGATTGATTGCCATTAATGACAAACCATAGCGGTTTCTCAAGTCCACCGAATATTTATAAGCAGTTTTATGGATGGCTGGAAGGAGTCGAGTAACTGAATATCCCCAGATATTCTGCGCCCAGTATTTTTCGATGATCTCACAAGCCTCAAGGATAGCATTGTAATTATAATTGCCCCGTAAATTGCAATTCAAGTAATCTGTAATTATCTCTGTTTGCAAATTGCCTGCACCTTGTCCAATACCGAGAATGCACGAATCAACTACAAGATTTCTCGCCGAGTCTTTCTGAATAAAGGAGATTGCATTGGAGAAAGCTAAATTCATATTATTATGCGCATGGAAACCAATTCGTATTGAAGGATCCAAACCCGAATCATAACGCTCAAAGAATCTCGAAATGTCCTGTTCATTCATATATCCGTAACTATCCACGAAATATAACGCATAAGCTCCCATATCGTTGGACGCATCAATACACATCTGTATCTCTTGATCAGTATATCGCATCGTCAGCATAGGTTGTACGAATACTTTATATCCCTTAACTGCCAGCCCTTTGCAAAAGTCCAATGATTTTCGCAGTTCTGAATATCGGATGATGACTCGTACTGCTTCACAATATCCCTCTTGCCGCTGAGGAATATCATCCATCGGAGTATCGGGGCCGCGATATAACGCCGCATACATCTGATTTTCAGTCCGGTCTTTGGGGACTACTTTTGATATGCTTTCAATATCCCTATATATTGCATATTTACGTCTGTCATCTCCTGTGATTTCGATAGAGCCTAACTCAATAATATCAATCCTGGAATGTTTCAAATGGTTTGTCACTCTGTCAATTGCTTCTGAATCAAAACATACAGAAGACAAACCGCTTTTTGCTGCATCTTCAAGACCCAAGCCACCATCTCTCAATGTACAATCAAGCACTTGAATACGCTCATTCACCATTATCTTTTATCCTCTATTCTGTGCGCGGCAAAAACACATACATTATTAAATGACAATTTCGACAGGACTTGTTTGTCTGCAGAATGTTCACGCAATTGAATTGAAAAACTCCTTAATTTGTTTTTCCATACACTCTCTCACACGGCCGCCTGTTGCCCAGCACTTTGACCATTCAACCGTTTTCTGGATCGCTGTTTCCAAATTCCAGCTCGGATACCAGCCAAAAACAGCTTTGATCTTGGAGCAATCCAGTTTTAGGAAGTTTGCTTCATGCGGTCCGCCATCATATCGGCTTTCCCATTTTATACCCTCTCCCCACGCTTTGACAAATAAGTCCACCAACGCACCAGTTTGGAAGCAATCAGCATCATCTGGGCCAACGTTGTACCAGTCTGCATATTCCACGTCTTCATACTGCTTCGACGCAATCATCAGATAGGCATACAGGGGTTCCAGCACATGTTGATAAGGGCGTGTTGAAAACGGATTGCGTACGATGATATCTTCATGCTTCATAGCAGCTCGTATGCAATCCGGAATAATGCGATCATTTGCAAAATCACCGCCGCCAATGACATTACCTGCTCTGGCTGTCGATATGGCTACTTGACTGTCGCTGAAGAAGCTGTTCTTATAGGAGTGCGTTACAAGTTCCGAGCAGGATTTTGAATTGGAGTAGGGATCATAACCATCCAGTTCTTCATTCTCACGATAACCCCAATGCCACTCTTTGTTAAGATAAACCTTATCCGTAGTGACATTTAGGAAAGATCTCACACAACGATTATTGCGGACACACTCCAGAATGTTGACGGTTCCCATCACATTGGTTTCATAGGTATAGGAAGGATCTTTATAGCTGTCGCGAACAATCGGCTGTGCCGCTAGATGCAGAACAATCTCCGGTTGTGCCGCATCGAAAGTAGACTTCATTGTCTTGTAATCACGAATGTCACCGATGATTGAATGAATATCTTTTTCGATTTCAGCGATGCCAAATAATGACGGTTCTGTGGGTGGTTCTAATGAATAGCCCGTAACAATCGCACCGGCACCAGAAAGCATCTTGCAGAGCCATGAGCCTTTGAAACCCGTATGCCCTGTGAGAAACACTTTCTTGTTCATGTAAAAACTAATATCAAACTTCATTTCCACTCTGACTCTATACGCGTAATTTTCAGTCTTCCCAGATCTTCCAAGGTGCCTTGCCAGACGCCCACAAGCTTTCCAACTTATCTTTTTCCCTTTTAGTATCCATGCACTGCCAGAATCCGCTATGGAAGAAACTCTTTAATTCACCAGCTTCTGCCAGTTTTCTCATTGGTTGTTGCTCAAGAATGGTATTGTCACCCTCCAAATAACTGAAAAGATCTAAATTACAAACCATAAAACCGCCATTAATTAGTGCGCTATCCTCATCATTCTTTTCTCGGAATTCGGTAATTGAATTCTGACTATTAACACGCAAAACACCTTTCTGCTGCGAAACGCTAACCGTCGTAATCGTCGCACATTTTCCATGCGCCTGGTGAAACTTTGTCAAGTCTTCTATATTCACATCTGAAACGGCATCACCATAGGTGAGATAAAAAGGTTCATCACCAACATATTTCTGGATTCTTTTAACACGCCCGCCTGTCATTGTGTCAAGCCCGGTATCGACCACTGTTACCTTCCAATATTCTGCGTGTTTGTCATGAACAATCACTTCATTGCCTTTAGTAAAATCAAATGTGATATTGGATGTATGAACGAAATAATTCGAAAACCACTCCTTGATCACATGCTGTTTGTAACCTGCACAAATAACAAATTCTTTGATTCCATGAGCGTAATATCCTTTTAAGATATGCCACAAAATCGGCATCTCACCTATTTCTAACATAGGCTTAGGCTTGAATTCAGACTCCTCTGATATCCGCGTACCAAATCCACCTGCCAAAATAACTGCTTTCATGTTTTCCACATATTAAAAAATTTTTTAGTGATAACTTATCATTCTTTGTTTTTCGAGTTCTTCGCAGGTATTTTCATTGAACCTTCTCGAACTTCTCAACCCGTTCTTCAAACCTATTGAACCTATAATTTCTTAGTAAACTCTTTATGGGTCAACTTTTCGTGATCACGATTCATCTTTTACCCTGTGTAATAGGATATATGAAAGTAATTTTATATGAGTCGAACGTTTTGTAATATTACACAGGGTAAACTTTAGGCACTTTAAACTTTAATCGCGTCTTGGTTAGGTCTTTATCTTGCGAAGCACGATGTTTTTATCGATTAGGAAAATCTTCTACTTTTATCCCTGTTTGCTATAAAATCGCTCTTAATGTACCCTCTGGCAAATCGCCTGGGTGGTTGGGTATGGTCGTAAACCGATTTGTTGATGGATTTCTCCAAAT
>JAFGJC010000161.1 GCA_016929305.1 candidate division CSSED10-310 bacterium
GTAAAATTGATCTGATGATCGACAACAAATAACAAGGGGCGGGAATATGAAATTTATTCATGACATACTTTCAACAATTGCAATAGATAAAGTTGCAGAGAAGTTGGGCCTGTCGAAATTTGAAGATTTTGGCATCGGTTTGTTTTGCGATTGCCCAACCGGTCATCCTTCCGTAGGAACTCCCGGTTTCGGATTTGAACCTGGGAAACATTATTTTTTCTGCTTTAACTGTGGTATCGAAGGTGACACTATAGAACTCGTTCAACTGATAAAAAAAATGGATACGTATTCAGCTATTGAGTGGATTATCGATTCTTTTTGTCCCGAGCGCCGCCAGGAGTTTAGTGCTTTTGATCGAAATGCGTTTACCTTATCGCCCAAACCCAAGGACTATTATGTAAAAGGTTTTCTGCATGAAGCGATTTACAGATTTGGGAAAAAGCAATTGATGGAATCAGAGGAAGGCAGGAAGAGCTATTCGCGTTTGCGCGAGCTGAGGGGTTATCATCGGACAACTGTTGAAAATACGGAGTGGATATACTTCCCACCTGAAAATGAAATAAGAAGTCACCTTACACAAGAATATCCTCGTAGCCGAAGCTTGGTTTCCGGAACCCCGAAAAAATCATTTGAGGATAAACTGCCCTTGCAGGGTGAATACGGTGATAAATTTCGATTGGCTTTTCCATACAGGGATGTTTTGGGTCTTATTACTGGATTTGTTAAACGAGCATCTATTCGTGAAACGAAGGGAAAATGGGATTTTACAAGCGGTATCATCAGAGAGGATGTATTCAATTTGTGCAAATGCAAAGGATTTGATTCCATTATTTTGCTGGAAAGTTACCCGGATGCCATGTCTATCCCGGCAAGTGGATTTCAGGATTATGGTACGGCCGCTGTCGGGCAGGTCACCTTTTCGGATCAGCAGATATATGGATTGAAAGATTTGGGTATTGAAAACGTCATCATTGCAATGGCAAATGAAAAGGATAGAGATGAAAAAGCTAGACGGGAAGTAATCATATCGCAAATTTCAGAGATCTTACGTCGTCACCATATTAATGTGTTTGTATTTAAATCAAGTGGTTTAGGGGATTATCGCGATTTTGAGGAATATCTGTTCGGAAACCGATTCAGCCAGTTACTGCCCAACGATGTTTCTTCGCTGAAAAATATCATACAGGATAATACTCAGAATCAAACGCAATGGATCGCTCAAATGAGTATTGACAAATACGAGCGATCAGATGCTACAGATCAGAAAAGAATTCTTTCCGACCTTCTGAATCAAAGATCGACCATAAATCAAGTTAAAGATTTAAAAGAATTCGATCAGGTTGTGATGTCAGGTCTAAAGTTATCGGATGAGGCATATCAGGAAATTTTAAAACAACACTCTGTTGATTCAAAAAGTGCATACGTAAAATCTGCAATTCAGGAAATTTTCAAAGAAGGTCTAAAACCGGATTTGGATATCAATGAGTTAGTGTTGATCAACAAACGTGCTGATGAGCTTATCAGTAAATATGTTTTGGCATATAAATCCTCAGGAGTAGAACTGAAAAACAGGATGAATGACAAATACAGCAAGGATTCGAATCGAGCGAAAGGACAAACCATCGGCTATACTTCAAAAGTCTTTAAAACGTTGACAAAAATGTGCAACGGATTTCAACCGGGATTATTTGTCATAAGTGGTAATGAAGAAACAGGCAAAACATCGATCATAATTAACTTATTCCACGATCTGTTGCTATCCAATCAGGATGTTTCAGGATTGTTTGTTTCTCTTGATGAATCTGTGAATGCAGTTGTTGATAGAATTATTGGATGTAATACGGGTTTAAATATCAGTGACATCCGTTATCAAATGGAAGGACCGAATCAGAATAAAAAAGAACGAAGCTATTCCGAATTCATTGATATGGCGGGCAGTGGCAAATTAAGTATTAGAGATTATTCAGAGATAAATTCTTTTGATCAGTTGTTATCATTATTGCAAGCTACAATTTCCAAAGGCAGCATTATTGCCATCGACCGATTAGATATGCTGTTGCCGACTTTGTACTCTGGACAGTCAGATTCGGTGGGTTTATGCGAGAATATCCTCAAATTAAAATCACTGGCGACTCTTTATGAATCGCCTTTTTTCGTCACGGTAAAGCAATTCGAATCGTTAGGATATGATGAGCGGGTTGAGGATTCGGGTAAAGTTAAAACAAATCCCGTACTGGAAATCGCAGATGTTTATTTTTCAATTATTCCTAAATCTCAGGAAGCATCCTCAATTGACGCTATCGTTAATCCCTGTATTCAACTAAAATGCAGGAAAAACAAGCACACCTACAAACATGGCAGAATTGAAGTACGGTTGGAAACGGGCAATGGATTACGCGTTTCCGAGATTTCGGATAGCTATCATTGAATAAATAGTGCCGATGTGGTTGTGTTATTCTTCGGCAAATCGTGCGAGTCTGAAATACAATTTCCCGTCTTCTGATGAAGTTTGAAGCAGAGTGTGACCGTTTTCTTTGGCGTTGAATATCTGACCAAAGAAATCGCTTTCCCAGCACCACTCCCAGCTAGGGGTATCAATTTGTGTAGAATCGGGATTGTCTTGAGATTTCAACCAGGCAGCATATTCCCATTCTGCTTCAGTAGGTAGTCTATAGCCATTGGCAGATTGCTTCCAATAAACCCTATCTACTTTGCTGGGATTGAAGTCGTCAATTACCTTACTGCAGGTGGGATCGGAGAAATAGCAGGGTTCCAACCCTTTCTGTATCGACAAACGGTTGCAAAAAACAATTGTTTCGAGCCAGCTGACATCCCGTGATACATACATACTCTTTTCCACATTAAGTGAACTTTTCCCAATCACCGAATTCCATTGCAATTGACTGACTTCTGTTTCCTGAATGTAGAAAGATCGCGTCATTTTGACTGGTTTTAGCCATTGTTCATGCGTCTTTGTTTTGGTTTTTTCTCCGATACCCATCCAAAACGCGCCGGATGGAATCCATACCATTCGAATTTCAATTCGATCGTTCAGTATTTCTGAATAGTTCTGCCCATTCGCGTAACCTTTTTCCGATTGCTTATGTCGAGAATTGAATTTATGGATGTTAAGAAAATCTTGACCCATATCCATTTGTGAATCAGTGCGTTTGAAGGGATATTCAATCCTCTCCGCAGCCAACACTCCGGTAAAGGCCAACATCACCATAAACACCAGGGAAATTGAAAGATACCTGAACATAGTACCTCCTCCCTATTATTAGTATATAGATAAAATTGATCTAACGCCAAGAAAAAATTATTCAAAGGTATCGATATGGTGTAATAGGTAGACAATTCAAAAAAGAAATGTATAACTAGAGATTAAAGGGGGACAAACTCATTGCGAACCTTTATACGTGATATTTTGTATGGATTGCGAATCGCATTTAAGAACCCGATAATGTTGATAACTTCTACCGCATGTCTTGGTATTGGTATCGGTATTTTTTTATTAATGTTTATTCCCCTCAATACACTAATGATCAAACCATTGCCATTTACCGATTCACATGAATTGATATGGGTGCACGAATCGCACCCCAAACACAATTATCAGATCATGTCAGTATCCTATTTGAATTATCTGGATTGGAAATCATCGATTACATGTGTTGAAGAATTAGCTGCTTTCATGAAGCAGGATATCAGTGTTGAAAGGGGAGAAACCTCTCAGCGGATTGTGGGTACCTACGTAACTAGAGATTTTTTTAAGTTATTGGACCTGTCTCCCGATTTTGGTCAATTTCCTGATTCCAAGGATGATTGGATTGATAGCGATGGAATGGAAAAAATTGTCATCAGTTATTCATTCTGGAGCAGGTATTTCGATAAAGGACCTGTCATCAATGAAACAATTATTCTTGGAGGTATCAGCCACCGGATTGTAGGTATTATGCCCGAAAATTATGAGATACCTAGCGGATCTGATGTGTGGATGCGTTTGCGTCTTGATCCGCAAGCGATTCCACGGGATACGCACTTTCTTTGGGTCATCGGCAGACTCCGGAACGATGTTTCGCTAAATGAGGCTTCAGCTCAAATTCAGAA
>JAFGJC010000162.1 GCA_016929305.1 candidate division CSSED10-310 bacterium
AAAAAAAAAAGCGGACTCCCCAATAATATAGCGATCAGAAAAGAAGCGAATCCTTCTCAAAACGAACTCCAACTGACTATAAATACACACTCCGTTGAAAAATCATATGCTCCGGCCACTTTACCTCAATACTTAAGCAATCTGTTAAAACGAATATCGATGTGGATGATGCGTAAAATCAACCCCCGGAGACGAGTGCGGAATATCGCTCACGGTCTATCCAAAGAGTCAATATCTGAATCCCTTTTTGAATCAACTCAGGAGTTGTTTCAATCGACGCGAAGCAAGCTGATCGGATTGTTTAAAAGATGGCGAAAGTACCAGCGTCCGGTTTATCGCCAAAGCAGGCGGCGCCATATCATATCAACTCGGTCAACCGGTCGAAATGTGAGGATTGTATCCTATGAGGCTGGCCGGAATATTCTGGCTCCGTTTGCAACCCTGCTAAAATCCGTTTTTGATGGGCATTACAGCATCAAGACCAGTAAATTTCATATCGCAGATCATGATATGAAAGGCTGGGAACGTTGCGAAAAAGAGTGCTTGACACTTATTTTCGCCGTTGATATCAGCCGGTCGACATATCCTTTTAAGAGTATCCTGGCAGAAATATTGAAATCACTGCGCGACTATTTCAACAAAAACAGTGATCGCATCGGCCTCATTTCCATTAAAGGCAATCAGGCTAAAGTTCTGAATCATCCGACTCGGAATCACCGGACCATTGTGAAAAATCTGGCAGACATGAAAATTGAAGGTAAAACACCGTTATCCGACGGTCTCAGAAAATCACTTGATATGGCGATTTTGGAAAAATCCCGCAATCCCGGATCAAGGAGTATAGTCATTCTTTTCAGTGACTGTTATCCCGAGCCACTGACACATGAATATGATGATGTAATGGATGAACCCTCCTATAAGGCAGCGGTAAAAACCGCATCATTATTTAGAGACAGGAAAGTAAAATTAGTAATTGTTAATCCGGGATATAATCCACAAAAAACAACCGATTTCACTCCAGGTGAACGTCTTGCCCAGAAAATGACTCAGGTGTCAGACGGGAAACTCATCGGGTTGCGAACGATAACGCATTCATTCCAGCAAAAAGAATATTTGCAACATAGCACGCGAGATTTAAGAACAATTGTCTCATGCATAGAGGAGGTGTTTACAGGATCAGGAATATTTTCAGGCCAGAGCAGGGGGACAAGATTATCCACATGATTTCTTATGCATTTTATGTATGTGACTCTGCATCAACCGTATATTTAAGTAGCAATTTGAAGCGGTGTAATGATATAAATCGAAAATATGATACTTATGTGATAAACGGTGTTGGCGTTCAGTAGTGATTGATATATGAAAAAACTAGTTGTTATCATCCCTTGTTACAACGAATCTCATACCATAGCAGATGTCATTGCATCGATTCCTTCTGTTATCGAAAACATCGATACTATCGAAATCCTAGTTATCGATGATGGATCCACGGATAACACAATGGCTCAGGCTGAACATGCCGGAGCACAAGTGATTCGCCATTCCGTTAACCAGGGGTTGGGTGCAGCATTCCTGACAGGTATTCATCAAGCCCTGCAACGCAATGCGGATATTATCGTAAACATCGACGGTGACGGTCAGTTCAATCCGAAAAACATTCCCGAATTAATTGCACCGATTCTTAATGGATATGCAGATTTTACAACATGCACCCGATTTGCCGAACAACTTCCACCCATCGGGATGCCCAGAGTAAAAAAATACGGCAATAAATTGATGAACACATTAATCAATCATATCGTTGGCAATGCTCATTATACCGATGTTTCCTGCGGATTCAGAGCATATTCCCGTGAAACAGCATTAAAACTCAATCTTCGGAGCCGATTTACGTACACACAGGAGAGTTTTATAGATTTGGCAGCAAAAGGAACTCGTATTTCCGAGATTGCACTACCGGTTCGCGGTGTCCGTTCGCATGGTTCCAGCCGCATGGCTTCAAATCTCTGGAGGTACAGTACCAGAGCTTTGCTGATTATCCTGCGATCCATGCGCGATTACCACCCTCTGAAATTCTTTGGATATATAGCTATCACAATTTTCTTCATTGGCGGAACAGGTTTACTCGCCGGACTGATTTTACCGGTTTTTACGATTTCATCAAAAGTGACATCGTCTGTGTTCTGGATTGGTATCGGTATGCTGTTGCTGGGAATTATTCTGGGTTTTATTGCGTTTATGGCCGATATGATCGCGCGTGTTCGAAAAATCCAGGAGGAGTTACTCGTGTTCACAAAACGCGCTTATTATAACTCCGTTAAAAACACCACTGCCCCGGATGACGATTCCGGATCACCAAATACAGTGACTCGGGACATCGGCTAGCACTATGCGTATCCTATTTGAAATAACCCATCCCAAACACGCTCTGATGTTCAAAAATGCAATTCTGGAACTTGGGAACAGAGGATATGAAATATTGATCACAGCCAGAGAAAAAGACATAACCTGTGATCTTTTGGATTCCTGGAATCTTCCGTACCATTTGATCAGTAAAAAATCCGGGGCTGATCTGATACGGATGTGTGTCGAATTGGGCATCAGGGATATTCGGATGTACCGATTAGCAAGGCATTTTCAACCGGATGTGTTTGTTGGCAGAGTTGGACCCTCTGCAGCGCATATCGGATATATCACGCGAAAACCAGTTGTTGTCTTTGATGATATGGAATCTGCAACGCTTCAGCAGTGGATAAGCTACCCGTTTGCAAGCCACATTTGTACTTCAAAGCATTATGAAAAGGACTGGGGATCCAAACATGTCCGCTATAACAGCTTTGACGAACTTGCATATTTACACCCAAATGTATTCCAACCTGACCATAACATTATCAAATCATATGGACTGGAACCGTATTCCTACAGCATTGTTCGATATGTATCCTGGGAAGCGGCTCATGATAGAAACCATAGCGGATTCAATCGGGAGCAACGTCATCAAGTTATTGAACTGCTTAACAAAACCGGACCGGTATTTGTTTCCTTTGAAGGAAATTTACCCGCTGATCTTCAGCAATTCAATCTTCCCTGCACACCGGATCAGTTTCACCATTTTCTTGCGTTTGCCAATATAACCGTCGGTGAAAGTCCAACGGTTGCCGCTGAATCGGCTATGTTAGGTGTTCCAGCTGTTCTGTTCAGTTCCCTGACCTTTGGATCTATCAATAAACTCGCCTATCACTACCATATTGTGTATAACCCGCCGGAATTTATTGAAGTTCCTCCACTTATCGAAAAAATCACCACCGCATCAAGAACCCGTAAACAATGGATGGATACACAGAATCAAATCCTTTTGGAGTCTGTAGATCTATCTCAATGGATCGTTAACTTTATTGGATCGTTGTGTCAAACCATTCATGAGAACCCTGGTGATTCATATTCAAACCCGGGTCGCTTTAATTCAACTGAAAAATGAATCGATCTGAAGCAAATGCAAATCGTCGAACAACCTTTAGACGGATATGTTGGGCAATTGGGTTGACGGTAGTGATGTCGCTGTTATGGTTCTGCTCACACCGTGGCAGTCGCATGCATATTCGTATCGATGTAACACCGGGCGAATACACCTTTTATGTTGATGGACAAAGAATATATCACGAGGACATTCCAGATTTGAACGGCGGAAAAATCGGACTGGGTTTCAATACATTTTACAAACCGAATCTACGATTGCGCGATCCGTCATGGGATAATATTCAGGTGACTGATATGGAAACTGGTTCGGTACTGTTTTCTGAAGATTTCAGCAATGATCTCAGTCAATGGAACATCGAAGAAGGATCACCCTATATCAATAAATGGGAAGAGTGTGCCTGTAGTACCAATCTGTTTATGACGGCGGGAAATGACAGTTGGTCGGACTATCGTATTGAAGCTGATTTATACAATAGCATCGAATCGACGCTTGCATTTGGAATCGTTGCTGACACATTCAAAGGCCTGCTGAAGATTCGCAACTGGCGTGAAGCATCAGCAGCCATCTCATATCACGTCGATGACCGCATGACATACCAGCGAATAAGACCTGTTGTTGAACGACCGATTGAAAACCTCAAAGTCATCGCTGTACATTTCTGTATTAGCTATTTCCTCGGCATCGGTATTGTTATCGCTTTTGTGATTATCTATTTTCTTTTTGCAGGTCTGGCTATTATCTGCACGATATCAAAAGCATCTCTGCGGAAAGCGAATCCAAGTGCACCATGAAACACTTGGATATTAAGTCACGCTTCAATCTTTTTGCTACTGTTTTGATTGTGACATCGATGTGCACTGCATGTCTTATATTTTCAATATCCATCAACAACCATTATCTTAAACGCATACCTCATGTTCAGGACAGTGTAAATTATCTCTTTCAAGCTTCACTTTTCGCTCAAGGAAAACTTTATGAAAAATCCAGCGAACTGACACCATTTTTTGCCGTTGAACTTCTAAGATACAAACACGGAAAAATGCATTCTCATGCACCATTTTTTTATCCATTTGTTCTCATGTTCGGTGTTTTAGCCGGCAAACCATGGATTGTAAATCCAATTGTAGCTTCAATGACACTTCTGCTTGTTTATATAACGGGTGTCAGGCATTACAATAAACTGGTCGGGATCCTTGCCGCAATTCTGATGTTATTTTCTCCGTTTTTTCTGATTATGTCGGCTACCTTTATGTCACATGCCGTCGGGTGTTTTCTATCCATATCAATCCTGTTGTTTCTGCTGGAATACACAACCTTTGGAAAAATGAAACATGCATTAATACTGGCAGCGTTGTGCGGTCTGCTGTTTAATACCCGCCCTCTTACAGGAGTCATGATGGTGCTGGGATCAGCTATCTGTATGCTTTTCCCCGATAAATCAGCGCGCCGGAAAAAATATCGAGATATCATGATTGTTCTGGCAATATTTTTGGTATTTTTTCTTCTGTTTATTCTTTATCAGGGAGTATTTAGTGGTCAATTTCTGATCTTTACTTTTGGATCTGATCATACCACTAAGATGGGATCAAGTGGCGAATCCGGCGGATATGAAATCATTGCGCTTTTCCAAAAATTTGGATTGCTGCAGAAAGGCTGGCAAACACTACCCTATGGCATTGCTTCCGTCAAGGATCAAATCGGCTTATATTTCACATATGTTTTGAATTGGCCCAAATGGATGAATTTTGCTTTCTTTTTCATTCCTTTCATCCTACTTCGCCGAACGCGAAACGACATGATACCGTTTGTTTTATTTGTAATGGTTATCTTAGGTTATACGTTATATTACAAACCCGCGATTATGTATGGTCCCAGATATCTCTACGAAACAATCCCTTTCTTTATAATTCTCACTGCCAGAGGAATCGACAGACTCAGTGGTTTTATAAGGAGTTTATCACTCACCCGATTATTCCGGAAAAGTTCTGGCATGGGTATTGCCAGCTGGCTGACACGCGCCATATTATTTGGTTTTGTATTTCTCATGATATACAGAAATGTTGATCAGTTCTTTATCAGGCAAATCTGTGACAGAAAGACAATGGGACATGTTTATGGAATGCCGGGTTGCCTTGCGGAGTTAAAGGATTTCAACAATATAAAACCAGTGATCAGTGATACAGTTAACGCCAAGGGCATAACGAATGCTTTGGTTTTTGTGCATCCCGAATTCGAGCATCTGCGCTGGCATGCGCTTGGTTCCGTCAGCTACCTAAACCGTATGGATTTTCAGACTGATGTCATATATGCCAATGATCTGGGTGATGAAAAAAATCGGGAACTTATCAAGCAATTTCCGGGTCGGCATGTATTCATCGCCGGATATCCCAGCGGCAATTTAACTGAATTATCACGGGAAGGTAAAAAACTCGAATGAAATTCATATACTGTGCCTTGATTTTCTTATTCACCCTGACAGACTCAGGAAATGCCGTTGAGAATAAACCCGTCACAGCAGAATCCATTATTTTAAGATACATCGATGCCACTGGAGGACTCGATGCCATAAAATCGCTTAAAACCGTCGATATGGATGTCCAAATGGAAAACCATGATTACCAATATCATCAATCTCTGCACGTGGACGGCCGATTCCGAGTAGAAAAAAATGATAGAATTCAGGGCTTTGACGGAAAGGAATATTGGGAATTTTTTCACGGTCTTGCTGGAAAGATGCCAGTAGATCATGTAAATGAAGTGAAAGATTTAACATTTCAAAATATTCTATTCAGTAATATTTTTGATAAGGACTGGAATCCGCGAGATATGAAATACCTGGGCATGAAAGAACAATTCGATGTTCAGCATTATCTTTTAGGATCCAATCCTACCGAACAAATGGAAATAGTTTATTATTTTAATGTAATAACCGGCTTTCTTGATAAAGCAGTGTTTACATCAAAAAATTCTGAAGGAGATGAACTGACGACAATTTTTAGATATAGCCATTATCAAGAGATTGATAATTTAAAACTTCTGACGCATGCGGAGGGAACCTGCATAACTACCGGAGAATTAGTTCAACCGGCTGTTAATTATAAACATATAAAACTGAATCAAATAAAAGCACAAAATGTCTTTGAAAAACCTGAAAGTACCATAACATCCACCCAAATCGAAGGAACAACGATATCTGCCAAAGTTATATTCATCGATAAAAATGGTAACCTGGTTACAAATATCACTCGAGAAGTACTCCAAAAACTGGGATTGACAACAGGTGGTCGATTAAAACTCAAAATAAATGGTCAGGAGTTTGTACACGTTTTCTACGATTCGCTTTCAGATACGCTTGAAATAAATGAAGGTGATTTGCTGGCCACCTTTAACGGCACACCAGCGTTATGGTTCATAAGTGCATATATGGGAATGACATCCATTCTAAGTATTGATCAAAATGATGCCGTAATTGTGGATGTGATAAAAAATTGAAAACCTTTATCCGATCGACTTCCATTTATATAACTCCGTTCTCTTCATCTCGTTGATGATTGCTAATCGAAAACATATCAGATACTGACAAATATCTACGTTTGATACTTGGAGAACGCATCAAATCCGAGTAAACTAAAGCAATGGATTGCCGCAAGGATTTATTCATTAATCAGGATAGCACCCAATGATGACTGATCGTAGTATAGATCCGGTTTCTGGAGCATACAATCGACTTTGTTTTGAGGAGAGATTCGCCGATGAAGTGGCGAGAGCTTTAGATTATGGTGAAACGATTTCCATAATTTTCATGGATCTGGACCATTTCAAATCAATAAATGATGCGTTTGGTCACACGATGGGTGACAAGGTGCTGGCAACCTTTTCGCAGATTGTGCGTTCAGCGGTCAGAAATAACGACAGACTATTCCGTTATGGCGGTGATGAATTTGTACTTCTTCTGAATAATACTGGCAAGTCACTTGCTGCCCAAATCATCAGGAGATTGCAAGAATTGCTTCGACATCAATCGCTTGTGGCATCAGCAGATATTAAACTCACCGTTAGTGCCGGAATTGCCAGCATGCCGGAAGACGGAACGGAATCAGATGATTTGTTCAACAAAGCAGACAGACGATGCCTGGAAGCAAAACATCGAGGGCGGAACAGGATTATCGATACCGGCCCCGAAGATGAGCAATTGTTGCAGATCGATGATACGTCCCGGTTATTGGAACGTGACAGGGAAACAACACAATATGATTCACTCCTGACGACTTTGAATGCAGGTGAAACTTGTCTTCTAGTCATCAAGGGTTCTTCAGGGTCCGGACGATCGAGGATGTTGGCAGAATGCATGGAACGCGCATCATTACGAGGATATTGCACTCTGGCAATCAACTGCCGCCCATCTATGGAAAAAAATCCCTTATCAGCGCTTAGATCAGTTGTTCCTGATATCTCTTCACAGGCACAACGAATTGAGTTCAAACATTCAATTTTGCAATATTTGATTGAAAATAATCGCTCATCACCGGAACGTACCGTCATTGCAGTCGATAATATTTGTTTTATCGATGATGCTTCATTGGTATTCCTATTGGACCTCATCGATATTCCTGAATTCCATCAGATACTTCTTGTCGTAACAACACAGGAAAACCTGCCAAAGCGATTAAAACCACAATATTTCAAACGCTTCTTGATGCTGAAAACGTCACCTCTTTCACTGGAAGGTTTACGCATATGGCTGCGAATTATTTTGAAGTGTGAACCGGAAACACGATTTGCCGAATGGATCTATAGAGAAACTTTGGGATTACCTGCTTATGTTATCAAAGCCATCCAATTTTTAATCAAACGAAAACACATGAACCGACTGAAGCAAGATGGATGGTCTTTTCCGGAGACTATGGACAGGATTGACTTGAGAGACAATATCGGTCTCCATATCGAAAAACCTCCAACAAACCTGCCATCCAAACTGACCCCGTATATCGGAAACAATGAATTGATCTTACGAGTCAATAATCTACTCCATTCACACCGATTAGTTACACTTTCAGGATCAGGGGGAATCGGTAAAACTCGAACTGCTTTGAAAGTATGCGAGCGAAAGCTGATGGAATTCAAGAGCGGCGTGTTCGTTATTCCACTTGCCTCTGTAACCAGCCATCAATACATCGTTTCTGCAATTGCAAATGCGCTAAATATTCCTTTACAAGGAAAACAGGATTCAAAAACGGAACTTCTGAATTTCCTTAGAGAAAAGGAAATACTCCTGTTAATGGATCGATTTGAACATGTTGTCGAAGGTGCGGATTTGATCACAGAAATTCTGGAAACCTGTCCGGATGTTCGTATTCTGGTAACCTCAAGAGAAGTTCTTCATGTCAGTGGAGAAATAGTAGAAGAAGTGCACGGGCTGAACATACCGGAAAATTCAATCAATAATGAAATCGAATCATATGATGCGGTAAAACTGTTTGTCGAATGTGCTTTGCAGGTCAATTCCGACTTTGTTCTGACTGATGACAATAAAACCGATGTTGCCAGAATATGTCGGTATGTATCCGGTATGCCGCTGGGAATTGAACTGGCTGCAGCGTGGGTACCAGTATTCAGTTGCAGAGAAATTGCTGATGAAATCGAAAAGAATCTCGATTTTCTGGAAACGCATAAACGAAATGTGCCATTGGAACATCGGAGTATACGCGCAGTGTTCGATCATTCGTATGCATTGCTGACGGATATCGAAAAAACTGCCTTTCTGAAACTCATGCTGTTTGCTGGTGGTTTTAGCGCTGATGCTGCAGTGCACGTAACGGGAACAACACCCGCTTTGCTTCTGTCACTTAAAGGCAAATCTCTTATATATCGTTCCGGATCAGGCCGGTTTCATGTTCTCGAATCAATCCGTCAATATGGTCAAGAAAAATTTAAAGAGAATATCGCAAATGAGGAAGAACTGCGGCACCGTCATTGTGAATATTTCAGCAAATATGTCACGTGCTTGGCATCTCATTCCGGCCGTGGCGATCCGGGTCAGTTTAAAAAATTGCTGAGTTTAGAAATTGAAAACATTCGGATAGCCTGGCACTGGGCTTCCGGAATGTTTAACGAAAAAAGACTTCGCGAATTCAGTGACGGTCTGGTTATGTACTACACTATCAATGGAATGTTCCTGGAAGCAGATCAGCTATTCTCTGTTGCCACAAATATATTGGCTGAGAAATTGAAAGAGGAAAACAAT
>JAFGJC010000163.1 GCA_016929305.1 candidate division CSSED10-310 bacterium
AAAGTAGTCATTTCATTTCTCCTTAATGCTCTGGCGAATCAAAATCGAAAATTGCACCAAACCTATTTCATTGTGATTTCATGCAAAACCTGCTTAATTGTAATTATAATAATGCAATATCCGCTAATCAATCCCGTTTTATTATTCTTTTTACCCTCACGGTATGACAGGATGAGTCATATCATGTTGAGGATTCAGGCGTCGTTGTCATAAAAACCACAAATAAAGAGACTTAGGAATGATGTATTTATTTAACATGCTGTTCTGTGTTATCCTATAGGAGCAGATTAAAAAGACAATCCTGCTTACCCTGTTCTTGATTTATTGGCATACTCGCCTATAATACTATTCAAATGGAAAGACATAGATTATGAGCAGAGGCGAACAATTATCCCGGCAGTGGCAGGTTCTCAGGGTTCTGGAGAATCATCGATATGGCATTTCTATCGATGAACTGGCAGAGAAGCTGGAATGTAGCCGCAGGACACTGGAGCGGGATTTAAAGGCATTGCAGGATATGGGTTTTCCAATCCAATCCGAAGCCAAGGAATTTGGCAAAAAATATTGGACCCTGACCAAACAGTTTATTGAATCCGACAACCTTATTCTTACCCCCACGGAAATTATTTCCCTTTATCTTGCTAATCAGTTCATCAATCCCCTTGCTGGTACCTATCTGGATGATGGGTGGAAACAGTTTTTGGGGAAAATTCAATCGTTACTCCCTCCTACCGTTTTAAGATATTTCTCGGAACTTGATGAGACCCTTTATGTAAAACCTCTGCAAGAATCTGCCCCCGTTCCCTCTGAGTATTTGGAAAAGGTTCGGAAAGCAATCAATGAATCGGTTATTCTGAAAATTGAGCATAAAAAACCAGATAATCAGACATCCTCCGTCACTCTACACCCTTATGGTCTTATTGTTTATGAAAACTCGTTTTATGTCATGGGATATTGTGAAGAACGCGATGATATCCGAACTTTTAAACTCCAACGTATCACAAAAGTTTCATTAACCCGAAAAAAATATGAAAAGCCCAAAGATTTTTCATTAGAAAAATGCTTTAAGGGCAGTTTCGGCATCATTGAGAATATGGAAATAGCTCCTAAGACGATTCGTTGTGAAATGACGGATTGGGCGGCACGAATGGTGCGAGAACAGAAGTGGCATCGAACTCAGGTCATCGAGAAGGATGACGGGGACACTATTGTTGTATCTTTTCTGCTGGATTCATCGGTCGAATTTAAACGATGGATACTGGGTTTTGGTCCACTGGCACGGATTATAGAACCCAAAGAAGTACAACAGGAAGTCGTTCAGTCTCTGGCTAAAATGCTTAAAAACTATAAGCAAGCTCGTAATGATTAATTTAGAATCTTTTGATTAAACTTAATTGAAAGTGAAAGGCTTTGCGATGTCGTGTTATATCCTTGAACCAAAGAGAGTACGATACATGAGCCGCTTTATCAACTTTTGGTCTGAATTTTATATTGACCCAAAAGCAACTATATATCGAGACAACATCGGACGTCCACTTCAAATAATTAATCTTGAGCCGCTTTTTAGATGGAAATTCAGGGGAAGTTTTTATCATAGACAAACTGTAGAAGACTACATTCGTAAATTCAATGAATTGAGAGAACTTAGGGGGCTTGACGGTTTCTTGGAACAGTTTAATGCAGGAGGTCCGATATACCGAATTTTCTTTTTACACTGCTGGCGTCCCGGAAGTTATCCTATTTTTGACCAGCACTCTTATCGAGCGATGCAGTTTATAAACAAAAATATTATTGCTAAGAAAATACCGGGAGATGAAGAACGCCAAATATGTATTTACAAAAAAGAGTATATTCCATTTATTAAAAACATTAGAAAAAAAACCTGCTTTCCTTTCAAAAAGATTGATGAAGCGTTATATATGTTCGGGAAATTCTTGCAGAACTTTTCAAATTTATTTGGCAATATTTAATTGAACCACTGAGAAGAAATGTCTAAATTCTCCAGATGCAGCAGGAATCTTTACAATTATACAAAAAATACAATAAAAAATAACCCCTTCATTCAGATTGATATTCCTTCACACCCACAATATATAGTGCTTTTTGTTTTCAGTCCCATTTTAGTCTCCTCTCTTTTTATGTAGTTCGACCTACCCTGTCGTACCCCTCAGATATACTCCTGTTATAAATTCATAAGATATTTACACAGGAAATCGGTTATGAGCCAAAAGGAGTAAAGAGAGATGGAAACGCCCATAGCCAGTGCAGGTAACATTACAAACGCAGTTATAAACAGCGTCAGCAAACGGAAAAAGGGCACAATATCAGGTTTGCCGACAGGTTTTTCTGAACTGGACAGGATACTGTCAGGATTAAATAAGGGGAATATGATTACGGTAGCCGGACATCCCGGAATCGGGACAACGGCGTTTGCCCTAAGACTCGCTGAACATCTGAGCATCGACAACAATATACCCGCCTTGTTCTTTTCGATGGAGCTTGAAAAGGAGAAACTGATTGAAAGAATGCTGATGGGGCGGGCTAAAGTCAACCTACGAAAAGCCAATGAAGGTGACTTGGAAGCGAACGACTGGGATATCATACAAAACACAGCTTCAGTATTCATAAAGAAGCCGATGTTCATTGATGATACGAACCGGTTGACCTTCTCAGAGCTGAAAGAAAACACAAAAGAATTCAAAACGTCACACAACATCCAGTGCATTATTGTTGATTACCTTCAGGCGATGCGAGCAGAAAAAAGTATAGATCTGTCCAGCACAGATTATGCTGACATAGCAGGAGGTCTGAAATGGATGGCTTTGGAACTGAATATCCCTATTCTTTTATTAGTTCATCTGAGCTTTGATCTGATACGTGCAGATGAAGAGGGATGTCAGCCCAGAGTGGCAGATTTCGGAGAAACCATTATCGTGGAGCGATATGCCGATGTGGTGATGCTGCTCCATCGTGAAAACTATTATGGTTATTGTGCTCCTGACAGCAACTCTGCTGAAATTTATATCACGAAAAATCGAAATGGTCCTACGGGTATGGTCAAATTGAGTTTTCATGATCAATATGCCCGATTCGAAAATCTTATCTAAGATGTGGAAGGGATTACAAATATATTATGGCTAAAACAATTTACAACCTGTTTGAAAACGGAACGATGGCGGCGGAGTCCCAAATACCGGGGGAAAGGAAGACAGTATGAAAAATCTTTTTATTATCGCCGTGCTTTGCATAATCGTGTTTTTGGTTGGCTATATCGTGATCGTACACGAAGAATTATCTGAAGATATCCAGTCTGCTGCCGGAAGTGCAATGGTCATTGCCTTTATTACATTCTGTATAACAATTGTAAAGATGATTACAGTAAAAAGGCTGCTCATCATTACGACGGCATGTATTATTCTGATTCTGGTTGGATACGCATTAATACCGGATCAGGTAAAAGAGGATTTGCCTGCATGGGTCGAATCTTTAGTCAGTGTGGCTTTTGCCATTCCTGTTATGGCAATCTATATAACACTCTCCTTAATTGGAACTACCATTGGAATGACAGGAAAATTGATCAGAGCCGCCGAAAACCTTCTTTTTCCAGATAATGCTAACTCCAGACAGTGTGACAGATGGTAAAGGGTACAACAATGATGTTTTAATAAGCTGTGAATTTAAATAATCGATGTGTAGTTGAGGGGAGAAACAGCCCTCTCTCTGATGAATTTCTGGAGGGAGGGCACTCTTATGAGGATAGACAAATAATCAATCGATTTGAAATAAAATAATAAATACATATTCTGATGTTTTAATGAGATGGAAAGGGACATCCGATGGCTTGCACAGATGTTGAACAATTCATCAAGAAGCTTCAGCAGTTCAGTCAAAAAGGGACACATCCGTTTAAGGCTCAGGAGGATATTCTCAAAACAGCCCTGTGGATATTTAGGTATCGGGATCACATGAATCATACCAGAACTGCTAAGTTGGATGATTCGCCATCTCTTCCCAAAGCTTTCACAGAACGCAAGGCGGTGCAGGTATTTCATCGATGTCTGAACGCTACTACCGGCTCACTGCCAATCATCACAGCCTTTCAGTCGTTTCATTTTAACTCTGTCGAAAAAGAGATTGTATTGCTGCTGATAATTGCTTATTTAGGGATGCTTAAGAATATTGACGCATCTGAGGATATCCAGCGATACATCAACAAACAAAGTGTCAAACGAGCCATGGCTGTTTCCAAGGCATTAAGCCAACAGGGTCGGCTCATCAAATCACGAGTGATCCGGAAGAATGCAAAGATTGTGCTTTCAGAGGATTTCGTGGCATCGATTATCACTAAAAAACAGACCTTCAATTCTGGATGGGTGGTCAAGAGCTACGACGATCTGCTGGATCACACGTTCGCCCTTGTTAGAGATGCCCAACTTAGGGCTGAGGCACTTGGGGAACTCCAGAAATTGGGATGTGGCGAATCCGAAATCGCAGAGGTATCCGAGAACATCCATGAATGTATGTTGCAATTGGATCGGACACTCGAGATGCACCCCTCATGGAAACTAAATGTGATTCGGGAATCCGATCTAATGTTATCCGAAAGGCTGATGGTTTATGTGCTGATGGGTAAAGACCTTGGTTTCTTTTCACCGCATGATGAGCTTTTTACAGGGATCGGGCTGGCTCGCTGTGCCAGTACAGATATTCCTTCGGTTCGGCACAAACTGGGTCTTCTGAAGCAGGATAGGTCTTTGCGGAAAGATGGGTATATCCGGATCTGCGGGGGAGCATCCGACAACCGTGCGATCGAGGATGAAGAAACCCTTAAAAACTGCGAATTTGAGCTGACCTCTAAGTTTTTAAAGACAATCAATGTCAAGCGGTGCCGAAAAACAGGAAATTCAGCTCGAAAACCCATCTTCAAATTCGACCATCTGGTTTTATCTGACAAAATTCAATCGTCCCTCAAGATATGTCTGACACAGGCTCGCAGTCATCATATCCTTTTTGAGGAATGGGGATTGGAAAAGACCATCACTTACGGTACAGGGATCACTCTTTTGTTTTCAGGAACATCGGGAACCGGCAAAACCGCCTGCGCTGAAGCCATTGCCGATGAGCTGGACAAAATGATTATCGCTGTCAATTACGCCGAAATACAGGACTGCTGGGTGGGACAAACTGAAAAAAACATTGTTCGTATCTTTCGGGAAGCCAGCGAAACGGACGCTGTACTCTTTTGGGATGAGGCGGATGCGATGTTTTACAACAGAGACACAGCAGTACGAAATTTTGAAGTCCGTGATGTCAATGTTCTGTTGCAGGAACTGGAACGTTTTGCGGGAGTCTGTATCCTCTCAACCAATCGGAAAATCTACCTCGATAAGGCATTGGAACGGAGGATTTCAATGAAAATAGAATTCGATCGTCCGAATAGGGAAATTCGTCGGAAAATATGGCAAAAACTAATTCCCAAAGAAATGCCGTTGGGTAAGGATGTCTCCTTGGATGAACTCAGCCATGAGGATCTGTGCGGGGGAGAAATCAAGAATGTTATTCTCAATGCAGCCCGTATAGCCTTGACGAATAACAACAATGGAGTATGCAGGAAGGATATAGTGGAAGCTATCCAAATGGAGCGGGAAGGACGCTGGAGCGGCAGCCATGAAACTTTTGGCTTTCGAGCCACATAAGGAGAAATATTGTATGAGTATGCATAGCGATGATGAACTCTCCAAGGCAGAGGAGAAGGGGTCGAAAAATAGGCAACGAAAGCAGGACAAGAAAAATATATTACGTTCAATAACAAATCCTGAAACCGGGGAACACATATCAATTGATGAAATCTTTTTAACAAAACCACTGTTATTTCAATCTTGTACTGCCGAAGACTTATGAATATTGCTCAAGACATCACAACGAAGTATTAATAAATAATATGATCGGGGATTGAAAATGATATCTCAATCAAGAAAGATCATAATGGTCCAGCGGGGATCATGATTTGAGTTTCGTCAACATGGAAATAGGTAATAGCAGTGATGATGTTATAGCTCAGTTTGCTAACATGGCACGAGGTAAATGTGATTCTGAACAGGAAAAACAGGTTAAAAAAAAACACTTGCTTGTGTATTGTAAGCTGGATACGCTGGCGATGGTAAATATTTGGGAGTATTTGATTGCACAAGGAA
>JAFGJC010000164.1 GCA_016929305.1 candidate division CSSED10-310 bacterium
CGCGGACTGCGGGCAAAACGGTCGGGGAAAATTTGATAAAAGACGGCATGTTTGACCCATTCAGGAGTTTGTATCGTCATGAGCGTTTCTCCACAAAAAATCAGGTTAGATGGTATTTTCAATTTCAACAAAGCTCGTTTCGACATCAAAAAGGCGTGCTATCTCTGCTTGTAATGCCAGAGGACCGGCTTTTTCAGACCAATAATGGCCGATATTGACGAAATTAGTTTTCGTTTCATAGGATACTGCCGGAATCGCTTCATCAATGCTGCCGCAAATAAACGTGTCAACACCTTTTTCAAAAAATTCTTCCGAACGATATGTTTTCGATGAACCTCCCGAAATAATGGCAATGGTTTCAGGAATGGCCGGACCGTTATCAAAATAGAGAAACCCGTGCTGCTGTTTCGGGATTAACGCTGACGTGACTTGCTGCTGAGCAGGTGAAGCCTGATAATCCTCTGCGTGAAGTTTTTGATGGAAAATATCTAACATCTGGCCAAGCGGGTAATCCCGAATATTCAGACCGATAAATCCAACGTCGTAAGGTTCGCATATTTCTGCCCCAAGATAAGAAAATAACCGGGCATTGTTACCGTATTGCTCATGAGCATCCATCGGCAAATGAATGCCAAAGAGCGAAATATCGTGGTGTAACAACAGCTTGATTTTCTCTTTCAGCACGCCTTTCATACTGAAAAAGTTTTTTCCAAAAAAACCATGATGAACAATAATCGCATCCGCCTGCTGTTCAATGGCCTTTTCTAAAAGCAGCAGATTAAAGGACACGCCAAAGACAATTTTTTTGATGCTGTCTTTTCCCTCAATTTGTAAACCATTTTGACAATAATCCTGAAAATGATCGTACTGAAATGTTTCCTTCAGAAATTGTTCAAGTTCAATTCGTAGTACCATAGAAAAACTCCTCTTATCTAACACACGTTGATGGCTCAAGATATTGTATAAGTGTTTGAAGTAAGGCCGTGACTTTCAAATCCAGATCCGGATCCCATAAATAGTGATCGAATCCAAATTGGGGGATCGTAATAGCACCGGGTATAATTGCATCTAAAAGATAGGTTCGGCCATCATTCGGTCCGCCATGACGTAAATTCAGATACCCTTTCCAGCCCGGTTTATTGATGTTTCCTGACAGTGGAATCCCAAGATAATTAATGATTAAGAGATGATCCGGGAATCGTAGATGTTCAAACCGTTTGCGACTCCTCTTGCTTGTGACACTTTCAAGCCCGGCAATGTCCCATCCTTTTGAGGAGAAATGTGACCGTACTTTCCAACTTACCGGCCAGGTGAGGGCTGAATCGGCAAGCTGACTCCCTTGTAAAACACCGGATATATTCATCCAGGCTTTAATGTGGCTTGTTTGGTCGGGACTCAGGTATTCACCAAGCGCCTGGGCAACTTCAGGCCCTGATTTGCTTGCACTGATGAGAATAATTCGCTTATGAAGACATTTTAAGCGCAGAAGTTCCTGTGCAATAATCTTTGCATTCGTCTCTACAGCCCCACTTTCTTCTGTTTCGATAAGTTGAGAGTGCAATCCTAGCTTGTCGAGCAATTTCCGAATCTTCGCAAAGTCAGCTCCTGTATATGGATTCGTTTTATACAGCCAACTCGGTGCAAAGAGAAAAAGATATGCCGATGCTTGCGGAAGGAATGTGGAGTAGTTGAGGTCCCCAGCATGTTTTGCTTTTGAATAGATCTCATGAAATGAGCGAACGATCCTGTGATCCGATTCACTCTCTGAAATTCGCTTCATGAAATAGAGTGTCGCAAAATCAACCGAATATGTTCGTGCAAGATAAGTAAGATACTCTCTATCAGGTAAGGTTTGCATGGGAAAATGATTGACTTGATCGATTTTCAGATCGAATGAAGGATTTGTCCTGTTATTTTGTAGATAACTCTCAAGATAATAACGGGCAATTTCAGAATCGACCGTGGTATCGATATGTTGGCCGGCGAGTTCTCCTTTGATGGGAATTTTAGGAATTGAAGGACTACAACCGGATCCAAACAGACCCAGCATCCAAAGAAAAAAGAATAGGTTCCGATGAAACGCATAAAGATATTGACACATTCTGATCATCATTCGTTTTTTTTCGCGATGAATTTCTCACCTGAGACCATTGAATTCAAACAAGCATGGCATGTCTTCCCGCTCAAGGATCACGAGCACATCCCGGGTACTCATGTCAATATTAATCCGATGAAATTGAACATTGTCGAAGCTCTTGATCTATTTTCATAAGAAAAATAGTTGAAATTATCAGGTGCTCAGAAAATATTGGGCTCCTGGATTTCGGTCGTATGTGAATTTTTTGTGGTGGCGAGAGATTTTTATGGTTATGATATGCGATAGATTGATTGAGGTTGGGCTCATTCTTATACTGATCTATACTCCCCTGGCATTTGGAGCTGTTACTGAATATTCCACGATGCTTTTTGAAATGGCCATCGGAGGACTTCTGCTTGTATGGCTGATAAAAATGTTCTCGCAACGTAAGAAGGCTCCGCGCGACGGATCATGGCAGCCGGGGAAGCATTATCTGCGATTCGTTAACCCTCCTGTGTTCATCCCGCTTTGTGTATTTTTCATTTTTTTGATTTTTCAACGGATCCTACTGCCAGGATCTTTGGTCAAAATTATTTCTCCCAATACATATCATCTCTACGCTGAGGCTGCTAGAATAACTTCAGTCACTATCCCACCATGGTTACCTTTATCTGTCTGTGCCCAATCCACGGAAACGGAGTTCCTGAAATTTCTGACCTATGTCGCCGTGTTTTTTATAATTATTAATAACATACGGCGTCCTGAACAAGTAAAACGCCTGGTCTATGCCATTATCGCCGTTGGTTTTAGCGAATCACTCTATGGACTCCTGCAATTATTGTCAGGAAAACAATTCCTCTCTTTCTATCCAAAAGCATTCTTGATAAGCGGGAGTTTTATCAATAAGAACCACTTTGCGGGCTATATGGAAATGGTGATTTTGCTGACGTTTGGTGTTATCTTTACCCGCTTTGAAAAACCACGTTCATCCCACCAAGGCGATTCCGAACCAATCGAAGAGAAATATGCCAAAACCTCTTTATCGCTTTTTCTTGTGTTGATCATGATCTCTGCACATCTCTTGAGCGGATCCAGAGGCGGCATCATCAGCCTTGCGGGAGGGATCATTTTTTTTGCGATCCTGGTGAATATCCGCCATCTGTTACGGCAATGGATCATTGTGCTTTTGATCTTTTTGCCGCTAGTACTTGTACTTATGGTCATGATGGTTCCGGATCAGATCAGCAGAAATTTTAGCAGGTTTACGGGGGAACAATTCGATCTTTCGTTTCAAACGCGCTGGGAGATTTGGAGAACACAGGGGCATATTTTTCAGGATTTTCCTGCCGTTGGTTCAGGCTTTGGCACG
>JAFGJC010000165.1 GCA_016929305.1 candidate division CSSED10-310 bacterium
TAGTGCATGAGAATCTTTCCTGTCAACTAATTCGCCATCTCTCCAGCATATTTCCAAATAAGCCGCCCCATGCATTACCACTTCCAATCGTTAATAAATAATGACATTTTTACCAAATTATCGTCTATCTCCAGAGGGGAAAAATAATCTATTTTCGATGTTGCAACCTACTTCTTCCGAGAGGATTCTCTGTCTAAAAAACTGTATCATTTTGAATGTCCGGGAACTAAATTTAATAGTATGAAATCAATTACACGCTCCCCGCTAATAAAAAAAATTCTTTTATCGGCTGCCGGATCGCCGCTGAAAAAAAAAATCGATCGCGCCAGCGATGATATAAAGGCCGCTCAGAATCGGGTTCTCTCATCAATTATTGAACACGCCCGGGATACGGTTTTCGGAAGGGAGCACCATTTCAATACCATTAAAACTATCGCCGATTATCAAAAAGCTGTTCCCGTCCGCGATTTTGAAGGGCACCGCCCCTATATCGACCGCATGTGCCGTGGGGAACCGGACGTGCTCTTCCCCGGAAAACCGCTTTTCTATAATACCACCAGCGGGACTACCGATAAACCGAAGTTGATCCCTGTTTCTCAATCCTATTTTACCAAAGCGTACGGTGTAACAAACCGGTTGTGGCTCTATTCCTGCCTGCATGATAATCCGCACCTCTTTGACGGCCAGAACCTGTCGGCTGTTTCCCCTGCGGTCGAAGGGCATGTTGAAGACGGAACACCATTCGGTTCCATTTCGGGTGCTGCTTATATCAATATTCCGAAAATTCTCAAGGACCTCTATGCGGTACCCTATCCGGTTATCTGCATAAAAAACTATCAGGCAAAGTATTATGCTATGATGCGTTGTGCGCTTGAAGTCAAGATTACTTATATCATTACCGTGAACCCTTCGACACTGCTCCAATTCCATCGAACAGTCCTTGAAAACAGTACTGATCTTATCAAGGATATTCACGATGGAACCCTGCGTGCCGACGTTTCGAGTGAAATCGACCCCGTCGAGCGGCCTGGAGTACTGAGACGATTCTCTCCCGATCCGGAGCGGGCACACCAGATCGAATCCATTTTACAGACTCACGAAGGTCATCTGCTGCCGCTGCACTACTGGCCCGATCTGGTCTGCATCAACACTTGGAAACAGGGTAACTGCAGTCTGATATTACCGAAAATTGCCGGTTTTTATCCGAAAAATACGGTCATCCGGGAGTTCGGATATCAGGCAAGCGAGCTGCGTGCCGGTATCGTACTAGGCAACGACTGGAATTATTCTCTCCTTCTGGCGAACCTTTACCTGTTTGAATTTATCGAAGCTTCGGAAAACGGAAAATTGTCTTCAACGGCACTCCTCGCGCATGAGCTTGAAATCGGGAAATCGTATTACATTCTTTTCAGCAACGGCAGCGGCCTTTACCGTTACAACATTAACGACATCATCCGCGTCACCGGTTTTTACCGTCAATTCCCGCTCGTTGAATTCATACAGAAAGGCGAAGGAGTAACAAGTTTGACGGGAGAGAAGCTTTCGGAAGTCCAGGTGATCCGTTGTGTCGAGGAGGCTTCGAAAACGACCGGCATGGAGATCGAATTTTATACGGTATTCTGCGATCGAAACGCCTTTAAATACAAACTCTTTGTTGAATTTTCCGGTGATGCCGATCATAAACAGAAAACCCTCTTTCTCGCCACGGTCGATTCACGACTGAAATATTACAATCCCGAATACGCGGCTAAAAGGGGGTCTAACCGACTTCATGCTCCGGAATTGATCGAAATGGTCCAGAATTCTTATGAAGTGCTAAAAGACCGGCTCGTCAATGAAGACGAGGTTCGCGAAGGACAGTATAAAGTACGGTACCTTCGGGATGATGAGGAAATGATGCAACGGTATGAGGATCTGACCGTTAAATAATTGCTGATTGCTGCAGGAATTTAACTTACCGGCATCGCTCCATGGCAGCGTTTCATCTTCGTTCAGGTAACTGATCGGTGGTGGGTTTTTTGAGAGGTGGAGGTGTTTTATTTGTACCGCCGGAGAGAATAAACGGTAAAAAAATGTTGGCCATTAATAGACATTATAGTTTAATAATGATAGGGTTAATTTTCGAGGTGCAATAGTTTATGAATAAAGGGAATAATGTTTTATTGATTTGGCCCGAAAGGGATAAGGCTTTTTATGATTTTGATCCGATTGGGCAGATTTTTGGAGAAAAATCACTTTTTTTTCCACTTCCCCTCCTCTATGTCGCTGCCGCACTTGGTAAAGAATGGAACTATAAATTGGTCGACGAAGGAGTTTCTCATCTTTGTGATGAGGATATTGATAATGCAGATTTTTATTTGATCTCCGTAAATGTGCTTCAGCGTTATTCCGCAGAAAATACAATTCAACGTCTCATTCCTCATAATAAACCGATCATTATAGGAGGGCCGTTAATAAGTACTCTTGATCACCTCTTCTGTCATTCTAGAATAAGCAAGGTGTATGGTGAGATTGAAGCGACTGAAGCTTCGTGTCTTGATAGTGGCCTTTCGATTGCGGAACTTCTGGCAAGTGACATGCGGAATGGAGCCATAAGAAATGAATACCACTCGATTGGACATCCAGATATCAGACAAAATAAGCTTCCCCGATACGACCTTGTTAAAGCATCTGGGTATTTCAATCTTTCCATGCAAACATCGCGAGGGTGCCCACACCATTGCGACTTCTGTCAACAGGTTGCTTTATATGGAAAACATCGACGAAAAACCCACCAGCAAATCATTCATGAGCTTGATCTTCTTTTAGAACTCGGGCAGAATAAAACTGTATATATTACCGATGATAATGTTATGGGCGACATCAGTACCCCTGATAAAAAAAAGGAATTTATTGAATTACTTAATTCTATTCGTATATGGCAGGAGCGACATGATTATCCTTTCGATTTTTTTACACAATGTTCACTTGATATTGCAGACTACGAAGATATTACCGAATTGATGTCCAAAATTGGATTAAATATAATGTTTATAGGCATTGAATCCATTGATGAAACCGCTTTATCATCAGTTCACAAGCAGCAAAACCTTCAAAAAGATATAATAGCTAAAATCAGGCTGTTGCAGCATTATGGTATCGGTATTTTTGCAGGAATGATTATAGGATTTGATAATGAAACTAATTCATCAGTTAACCATCAAATTGAATTTGTAAAACAATCATACATACCTATCGTGGGGATAAGCATTTTAACCGGTTTCCCTAAAACGGCACTATACCGCAGACTTCAAAAGGAAAACAGAATTTGTTCCGATATTGATGCACTTACAAAATCATTCCAGACCAATGTAATCACCACTATGCATCCGCACGACCTTTATGATAACTTCCTAAGGTTTACCAAAGAAATATACAATCCTCATGAATATTTTGTCCGTTGTATAGCATGGACA
>JAFGJC010000166.1 GCA_016929305.1 candidate division CSSED10-310 bacterium
CCAGGCAGGAGTTGAACCTGCGGCCAACGGTTTAGGAAACCGCTGCTCTATCCTCTGAGCTACTGGGGCAAGTATGATTGAAAAATTTATCAAAACAACAATAAAAAGGCAAGAAAATTTTCATATTCCACCAAAAAAATATTACTTGATTTAAAATTTAAAATTTACTACACTTTTTAATAATAATATTTTTTATTGAACAATGCGATTACATCCTTCAAAAAATAATAATATTTATATTGGTATTTTTTTCATAACTTCATGCACCTTATTATACGAAATAATTCTTACTCGCATTTTCAGTGTAACCATGTCTTATCATTTTGCTTTTTTAGCTATATCAGTTGCCCTATTTGGGATGACATTAGGATCCATATTGGTATATCAATTTCCCCGATTTTTTACAGATGAACGCTCGTACTTTCACCTTGCTCTCAGTGCTTTATTTTTTGCAATTACATTGGTATTGAGTTTTTTAACTTATATAGTTACTCCGTTTTATATTCATCTTTCATTTGTTGGCATATATTACATTGTATTTACATTTATGAACCTTTTAATTCCATTTGTATTCAGTGGAATTTGTATTTCCTTAGCAATTACAAAATTCTCCACCAAAGTAAGTCGTTTATATGCAGCAGATCTCTCTGGCGCTGCAATGGGATGTTTATTCGTCTTGTGGATATTAAATATAACGGACGGTCCTACTGCCATCATTGGTGTTGGATTTTTAGTGTGTATTGGAGCATTTTATTTCGCCATTCTTGCTAATTCTGAAAGTCTAAAAAAAATAATCATTTTCTGGGGAATTATTTTCGGATTATTCACCGCTACACATACCGTATTGGTTCAAATGCAAAAGCCAATACTTCGTCTGCTATGGATTAAAGCAAGTTTTAATCAACCTACCATATATGAAAAATGGAACTCATATTCTAGAATTCACGTTTGGGGAGAACCAGAAAAACCTCAATCACCTTTTGGATGGGGATTCAGTTCAACACTGCCGCCAAAATATAAGATCCGTGAGCTTTATATGAAAATTGATGCATCAGCTGCAACGGTTCTGACCCATTTTGATAATAATTTAAGTAAATTGGAATATCTGAAATATGATATAACAAATGTTGTACATTATTTAAAACAGGATGCAAAAGTATTGGTTATCGGATCTGGGGGTGGTAGGGATATCTTATCGGCACTTGTATTCAATCAAAAATCTGTATTGGGAGTTGAAATTAATAAAGCGATTATCGATGCTGTAAACAAGAAGTATGGTGATTTCACTGGTCATTTAGATCGACATCCAAAAGTCACTTTTATCAATGATGAAGCGAGAAGTTATATTGCAAGGGAAAAAGCAAAATTTGATATTATTCAGGTTTCTTTTATCGACACATGGGCTGCAACAGCAGCTGGTGCATATGTATTAACAGAAAATGCCCTCTATACAACTGAAGCTTGGAAAATTTTTCTGGAACATCTTAATGAAAATGGGATCTTAACATTCTCACGATATTATTTTAGAGATCGGCCTTGTAGTATTTATCGTCTCACTTCATTGGCAACCAAGGCTCTCATTGAATTGGGAGTACGTAATCCTCGAAAACATATAATGATTGTAAGACAATTTAGTGATGAAAGAATTAAAAATGTACCAGACGGAATTGGCACTGTTTTAATAAATCGAGATCCGTTTTCAGAAAAAGATCTCACAATAATGAAACAAATAGCCGATACCAAGCAATTTGATCTTGTTATGACGCCTGAATTGACAATTGATTCAACATTCGCAATTATTTCTTCTGTAAAGGATCGAGACCAATTTATAAACCAATATCCATTGAACATTGCAGCACCTACAGATGATAGTCCATTTTTCTTTCATATGCTACGCTTACAGGATATTTTCAACAGAGAGTTGCTACAACAAGGACCGCTTCGAACCAATATGAAAGCCATTATCATACTGGGAGTACTTTTAAGCATTGTCGTTTTCTTAACCATTCTTTGCATCATCGTTCCACTTTTACTCACCACGGCAAGAAAAATAATATATAAGGCTTCACCATTATTTTTATTGTTCGCTGTGATTGGATTTGGATTCATGTTGATTGAAATTTCACAAATGCAGCGTCTTATTATCTATCTAGGACACCCTGTATATGGTTTATCTGTAGTATTATTTGCTTTGCTCCTATCCAGTGGTTTGGGCAGCTACTCAACGCAAAAAGTGAACATCGATCATCTGAAAGCTTCGGGATTGATACGTATATTGAGTCTTCTCGTTTTGATTTTTATATTTGGTAAATTGACTCCTTATGTCATCACGACTACACAAAGCTACACGACGATATTCCGTATTATCATTGCAATATTACAACTCATCCCCTTGGGTTTTTTTATGGGCATGGTATTCCCCTTAGGAATCAAAATATCTTCAAAAAAAGCAGCTATTTTAACACCATGGCTCTACGGAATCAATGGAGCGACATCTGTATGCGCTTCAGTGATAGCAGTTGTTATTGCAATCAATTGGGGAATCAGTAAATGCTTTTGGTCCGGTTTTTATTGTTATACAGTTGCGTTGATTGCATTTTTACTGTCATGCCCAAGAATCAAAGAACAATCCTAAAATAAGAGAGGTTGACACTGAAACAAAACAGCAATCTTATCTTTTCCCAAGTTGATTCCTTTTATAATGAAGTGGTCCAAATTCAGACCGAATTAACCGCCATTCCGGCTCTAAGTCCTGAAAACAATGGAAAAGGTGAATTTAAGAAATCTCAATACATACTTGGTTTATTAAACGATCTGAAAATCGATGAATTACACCACATCAATGCACCGGATGAACGTGTCACAAATGGTTTCAGACCCAATATAATATCGAAAATAAATGGGCGCTCGCATGAAAAAACCATATGGATTATGTCTCATATGGATATCGTTCCTCCAGGCGATCTTTCCCTATGGAAAAACGATCCGTACCAAGTTACTGAGAAAGATGGAAAACTCTACGGTAGGGGGACCGAGGACAATCAACAAGGTTTGATTGCATCCATCTTAGCAGTCAAAGCATTTCGTGAGGAAAATGTACTTCCAGAGTATGATGTGGGACTGGTGATTGTCTCTGATGAAGAAACAGGTTCTAAATATGGAATTGATTATGTGTTGGAACAGAGCCCTGATTTATTTCGTCCACAAGATCTTATTATCATTCCTGACGCAGGAAATCCCGAAGGTACAATGATTGAAATTGCTGAAAAATCCATTCTCTGGATAAAATGTGAAACCAAAGGGAAACAAATACATGCCTCTATACCAGAGAAAGGGATAAATGCACACCGAGCAGCTGCACATCTCATTGTTAAAATGAACGAACTCTATCACCTGTTTGACCATCATGATCCTTTATTCGATCCCCCAGGTTCCACATTCGAACCCACAAAAAAGGAGAGTAACGTACCAAATATCAATACAGTTCCTGGTGAAGACGTTTTTTACTTTGACTGTCGCATCTTACCTGAGTACCCACTTAAACAAGTGCAAGACCAAATTAGAACATGGGCCGATGATATAGAAACGAAATTCGGTGTAAAAATCACTCTGCATTATCCTCAGTCAATCCCTGCCCCCAAATCCACGCCATCCGATGCACCTGTTGTTATAGCCCTTAAAAAAGCAGTTAAAGACGTACTCGAGAAAGAAGCCAAAACATTGGGTATCGGAGGTGGTACCGTAGCGGCATTTTTCCGTCAAAGAAATTTAGCCGCTGCTTGCTGGTCAACAATTGACGACATGGCTCATGCTCCAAATGAATATTCCAGGATTAAAAACGTACTAAACGATGCAAAAGTGTTTGCCCACATTTTTCTGCAACAATAACCCATAACAAACATCGACGATCTCCTTACCATGTTTAACTGGCAAAAACTGGCTTCATTCAAACTTTCCTGGCACATTTTTCAAACCCGTTCGAAAATAGTCAAGCACATCCGTTGTTTTTTTGAAAACCATGGGTTTTTAGAAATCGATGCACCCCTGTTAATCCCCTATCCCACAATGGATAACGAGATCCATTCATTGGAATCCAATATCAGTGATATGAATCATAAAAACCGCTTATTTTATCTGCACACTTCACCCGAACATGCCATGAAGAAGCTTCTTGTAGCCGGTGCAGACCGAATTTTTTTTCTGGGAAAAGTTTTCAGAGATAGGGAATTGACACATCTTCACAATCCGGAATTCACCATGCTGGAATGGTATCGAACCCAAGCCGACTATTGGGACATTCAGAAAGATGCCGAACATCTCATTCAGTACATCATCGACCATATGGGAATCAAAAAGCATATCGTTTATCAGGACAAACCGATCAACCTGGAATTACCCTGGCCATGTGTCACTGTTTCCGATCTATTCAGGGATCATGTCAATGTGGATTTGGAACATCCAGAACCATTGGAGCATCTCAGGAAATCGGCAGAAGCCCTCGGATTGGACTATCAGAAAGAGGACGATTGGGAGACACTCTTTTTCCGTATTTTCCTGAATAAAATCGAACCTAAGCTCGGTTTTCCCAAACCGACTTTTGTCATGGATTATCCGGCCGAACTCGGACTGATGGCCAAGAGAAAAAAGGATCATCCAAACTGGGTCGAAAGGGTTGAATTGTACATCGGAGGTCTCGAACTGGCAAACGGATACAGCGAATTGACGGATCCGGATGAACAGCTCAAACGGTTCGAATCGAACAAAAAGAAAAAGAAACAGGGAACGAATCAGGATTATCCGATCGACACCGAACTCATCCAGGCTCTGAAACTCGGACTTCCCCCTTGTGCCGGCATATCAATCGGTGTGGACCGACTGGTCATGCTGCTGCTGGACAAAGCGCATATCCAGGATGTCCTGCTGTTTCCGATACACGAGTGGTTCAAGTGATTGTATTTCTGAAATTTTAGAAATTGATTAGATTATCAAATTACAAATAACCAATAATTAAAATGTTAAATTCTAAATTCCAAATCCGAAATAAGAAACAAGCATGAAATTAAAAAATTTAAATTTTAAACAATGGACTTCACATTCTCAAATTAATTTATTAACTCCGAATTTCCCATTTCGGATTTATAAATACTGTTGTTATATTATACAGTGAGTGATAAGTGAAACTTATAACTATTTCTTTCAAGTATATTTATGTAAACCTTATGCACATTCAAAATACTTACTTACAAAACATTCATACAGGGAGGCAAAACCGTGAAAAAAATCTGCCGACGGGACTTCCTGAAAAAGAGCGGGACCGGACTGATGATTGCTTCAGCTTCCACTTTGTGGTATGATCTGCTCTTTGCAGGCAAGCTCCCTCCTGCTTCTTCATTATTTGAAGAGCGTTTCGGGATTTCAAAGGAAGAGATGAAGAAAATCCTCTCCATTGCGCTCTCCAAAGGCGGGCAGTTCTCCGAACTCTTTTTCGAGTATCGGATCAACAATGTCATCCTGATGGAAGAGGAAATCATCAAAGAGACAGGGGAACACATTACACTGGGTGTCGGTATCCGTGTTTTGAAAAACGATCAGACCGGATATGGATATACGAATGAAATGACTTTCGACAAAATGAAAGAGACTGCCTTAACGGCGGCTGCCATTGCATCGGAAAACAAGGCCATCCAACCGGCTGATTTAACTGTGAAGAAGTTGTCACATCAGTACTACGATATGAACCAGCCCCTGCACAGCATGAAACTTGATCAGAAAATCAATCTGGTCAAAGCAGCTCATGCCGGTGCCAAGGATTATGACAATCGGATTAGTAAGGTTTTTGCCAGACTCGCTGATGAGATCCAGTATGTCACGATCATGAACAGCGAAGGACTCTTTATTTCCGATGTTAGACCCCAGTCCCGAATTATGGTGAAAAGTACAGCAGAACAGGGCGACAGACGCAATACCGGTACATACGGCGTCGGCGGCGGTCGTGTAGGGCTTTCTTATTACCAGAATGAAAAAACACCGAATCAAATCGGAGAGGAATCTGCCGAAGAAGCCATCACACTGCTCTCTGCGGACGATTCACCTGCCGGTGAACATACCGTGGTGCTCGGTTCAGAAGGTTCCGGTGTTCTGATTCACGAAGCGATCGGCCATCCGCTTGAAGCCGATGCGAATTGGAAAAAAACATCCATCATGGCAGATAAAATGGGTCAAATGGTGGCCAATCCAATTGTTACCATTATCGACGATGCAACCATTCCCCACTACCGCGGAACCCTGAACATCGACGATGAAGGCACCGAAACAGAGCCTGTGCTACTGATTGAAAACGGCAAACTGGTTAACTATATGCACGACATACTCTCATCCAGACTGATGCATACGAAATCCAATGGACACGGCAGGCGAGCCTCCTACCGTTTCAATCCCATTCCAAGAATGAACAACACATTGCTGGCAAAAGGCAATGCAACACCCGAGCAGGTGATCACTTCGGTTAAAAAGGGTTTCTATGCCAAAACCTTTACTGGCGGCATGGTCTCTGATTCCGGCAAATTTACCTTCTCCGTGAACACGGGTTATCTCATTGAAAACGGCAAATTGACACGTCCCCTGAAAAATGCCACTTTAGTCGGCACCAACGTGCAGATCCTCAATGATGTCGATATGATTGCCAATGACATGGGCTTTTTCTTGGGAGTATGCGGTAAAGACGGACAGGGGGTTGCGGCCCTTTGCGGCACACCGACTTTGCGGATTAAAAAAATGACTGTAGGAGGCCGGGCATGAAGAAGAAACAGAAACAACTACTCGATCTGGCCGAATCACTGGTTTCCTACGGCCGGAAAAAAGGAGCTGACGAGGTTCAGGTTCGCGTGAGCGACGGCAGCGATTTCTCTGTCGATGTACGCGAAGGCAAGATCGAAAAGCTCGAGGAAGCCAGCGAAAGGGATCTTTCCCTGAAGGTCATTGTCGACCAGAAAACTGCTTCTGCGACTTCGTCCGATCTCACCAAGGAAACACTTCACCATCTTGTTGATAATGGTATTGCACGCGCCAGAGTCTCCAGTGCGGATCCGTTTGCCGGACTGCCTGAGAAAGAAGAAGTACAGGTCAAGGCTGAGGACCTTCGGATTTATGATCCCAAGATTATTGAACTCTCTCCCGAGAAAAAAATTGAAGCAGCCAAACAGACAGAAGCCATCTGTCTGACCGAGAAAAGGGTGCGAAAATCACACGGTGCCGGTTTCGGTACCTATCACGGCACACTGGCTCTTGCCAACTCAAACGGATTCAGCGGTGTGTACGACCGGACTTCCTGCTCCTGCGGTGTCTATCTCCAGTCCGGTGAAGGCGATAATCTGTTTGACGACGGCTGGGATGATTTCTCCCGAAATCTCGACGATCTTCTGTCCCCAGAAGCCATTGCCCAAAAGGCCGTTCACCGGGTGACGCGCCTCATTGGTGCCCGAAAAATCGAAACCCAGAAAGTACCGGTAGTTCTGGAGCCGTATATGACCGGGTCGATTCTGCGCTTTTTATATGACTGCGTCAAGGGAAGCAACATCTATATGAAACGCTCTTTTCTCGTGGACAAACTCGGAGAAACCGTCGGCAATGAACATATCAACGTTATCGACAACGGCCTGATTCCCGGCGGACCTTCCTCCAAACCGTTTGACAGAGAAGGCGTTCCCGTTAGAAAGACCGTGGTTTTTGAAAAAGGCGTCCTAAAAAGCTATCTGCTCGACACCTATTCGGCTAGAAAACTCAACCTGAAATCCACAGGCAACCGTGCCGGCGCCAACAATCTCTATCTCGAATCAGGCAACGATACACCAGAAGCCATTATTAAATCCGTGGACAAAGGACTGCTTCTGGTCGATACAATCGGCCAGGGAGAAGAAACCACCAGCGGCGATATTTCAAAAGGCGCATTCGGTCTATGGATAGAAAACGGCGAACTCGTCTATCCGGTTGCCGAAATTACGATTTCAGGCAATCTTGGTGAGATGCTCAAGCAGATAGAAATGGTCGGCAATGATCTGGAATTCAAACGCTCCATCACCGGACCGACCATTAAGATCTCCGAGATGACGATTGGTGGGAAATAAGACTATCGTTAATGAATAGGAGTGTGGTGTCATTCCCCGTATCAAATACGGGACAAGCCCGACCCGATCGGGGTATTTTAGCTTGAGCGGAGCGAAAAATCCAGGGGTGTGGTAGTGAAAGAAACTGGATTCCCGCTAAAAGATTGCGGGAATGACAAGTGTAAGTATCATTAACACTCGATCTTCACTTTTAATTCTGGGACTATATCAAAAACCTGAAATAATGAATATTTATCATTCCGGCATTCACCTGTATGACCGTTCATACAGCTTCTTCAGGACTGAAAAAGATGAAATCAAAAAAAGACATCAAAAGAGAATACAAAGAACGAAAAAAACAGGCTGGCGTCTTCCAGGTAAAGAATATAGCGAACAATAAAGTACTACTTGGAAGCAGCCTGAACCTTGACGGTCCATTGAATAGTCACAAATTCATGCTTACAATAGGATCGCATCGAAACAAAGTGCTTCAGCATGATTGGAATGAATACGGCCCCGATAAGTTTATCTTTGAAATTTTAGAAGTCGTAAAGGTAAAAAATGATCCAAACTTCAATTTAGACGATGAATTAACACTGCTCGAGCAGATCTGGCTCGAGGAACTTAAACCTTTTGGCGAGAGAGGGTACAATATCAACAAAAACATACGGCAGGTATAATTTGGGAAATCTCAAATGCTCTCACTTCTCTCTACTCTTCAAGATGTTCTTCACCTTGTCGATATATTATCGAACAGGATATTTTTCACTAAAAAATAGTGATTTTCATCAATCAGCTTATTATATTGATCAACAACAAAGCACAGAACAAAGGAGGATGATCAACATGTACAGAAAAGTAAAATTATTGACAACAATGATTGTTATCAGCATCTTGTTCGTTTCATTGGCTCAGACCCAGGAACCAGAACCATGTGTCAAGAAACAGGGAGGCATGGGATACTCCATATTTGGAAACAGTACAATTGACATTGCCAATCTGAACACAAAACTAAAAAGCAAGGGATATACGACGCTTCCAAAAAACTATTTCTGCGTGGGAGGCGGCGGACACAGCATTATCAATAAACGATGGATTATTGGCGGAGAGGCCTATTCTCTGCTGGGAAACGACGTAACGGGTGGTAATTTCAAAGGTTCGACCTATATCTTTCAGGGATTTGCCAATTTCGGATATATCGTATTTTCCACAAAAGCATTGAGCGTTTATCCGCTCCTTGGACTCGGCGGCGGAACGATAAAATTAACTTTCTCCGAAAAAAATGCCTCGTATTCTTTCGATGACATTCTAACAGATCCCAAACGAGGCACCACGCTTACGGCAGGCGGTTTTCTGATCAATCTGGCGCTGGGCGTGGATTACTATTTAAAATTGGGTGAAAACGAGGAAGGAAGCGGCGGATTTCTTTTGGG
>JAFGJC010000014.1 GCA_016929305.1 candidate division CSSED10-310 bacterium
CTACCGCAACAACGGCTCGACGTTTCGCATTCTTACCTCCTCGCTCGGATAAACGCTCACCAAAACGTCGCAAATCGCAATCCTCACCAAACGGACCCAGTATATATTGCGCACTTCCAACCATTAAACGTCTCAAATAGAGATTGCCAGATTTCGTTATTCTAAGTTGTTTATCTACTTCACCCGATTGATCGCGACGCGGCGTTAACCCTAAGAAAGGACCAACATCACGGCTTTTGGGAAATCGATCCGGACTCTCCAAAATCAACATATACGCCAGAGCTGTCAAACTGCCAACTCCTCTTATCTGACGCACAGCTATCGTTTCAGGATATTTCTCCTTACATAACTGATCGATTTGCTTGTCGTATCCTCTGATCTGACTCGTCAGCTTTTCCAAGGTTTCCAATATTGGATCCAAACAGGATTTTAACTCCAAAGGGACCACATCTGCTGCGCGTTTATGGAATACCTCCGAACCACATGACTCGACTTTTAACCCGAATTGTTTCAGCACTCCTTTGGAAAAATTGATCAAATTCGTCCGGGTTCGAACAAGCACATCACGGGCTTTAATTTGATTCAGGTCATACTGCGTTTCCATGCTTCTGTGTTTAATAGGACACAACAAGTCGGGATCAAAACGGGCTATTCGGGCTAACATCAACGCATCACGGTAATCATCCTTTTTGTCAGATTTCCAGATCATTCTAAGTTTACCGGGATTACCAACAAGAACAGTCAATCCCATTTTTTCCAGCAATTGACTAATCCAGAGAGATTGAGCACCAGCTTCCATTGCAACAGTCGCACCTGAATACCCAGAAAAAAAAGATATGATTGATTCAGAATTGTTTTCAATCTGATTCTTCAACTCTACCTTCCCGTAAAATTCCAGAACACAAACCATATGGTTTCTATCTCCAAGGTCTAGTCCTATCGTGTTCTTCATGATATTATTTTCCATGGCTGATCTCCTTTGTGCTATAAGCACGGTTAAGTTAATGATGAAGATAGTTTAACACTATACTTCGGCGGAGGTCAGCCTTCTCATATTATCTCAGTGAATCCACGCATCCCAGAGCATCCCGAGAAACATCGCGGAGGGCAATGGCAAACGGTCGAAAGCTGATCGGAATGGTTTTTTCGAGATTGCCCGCGGGTCGGCATTGGAGTGCACGGCAGTACTGGATGAATTAGTTATCATGAAGGCAATGGATGAGTCGGAGATCAATGAAGGGAAAGGTTTGCCAGAGCGAATTGAGAGTATGCTCACGAAAATGACAGAATGAAGTATCAGAAGCCAACCGCTTCACTGTCCTTTGACACCATTCAGAGGAAAAAAACCTTGTGATCCCAATCAACCAGTGAACGATCTCCGTATTTCAACCGTATAAGTTACAGAGAGTTGAAAATATACTGGATTCTTATAAATTTGGGAGAACGATGATATGCACTTCAGATATCTCTGGTTGTTGATGATACTATTTCAATGCCTGTTCGGGGATTTTTCTTTGGCAGAGACGATTGACACCACCAATCAAAAAGACGAATTATTGTTGAAAAATCTGACCGTGCTCGATGTGATCAACCTGGAAGTACTCACCGATCAGCATATCTATATAAAAAATGGACGTATTATTGGGATCTATATCGGGAAATCACTTCCACAGGATTACAAAGGCCCGGAAATGGATCTCACCGGATGCACCGCCATTCCCGGTCTGATCGATGCGCACTGCCATCTGACGAGGGACACGATCCAGAGTCTGGAAAACGCACTTCGACATGGGATAACCACTGTCCGCGATATGGCCGGTGACGGTGAACTCCTGAAATCCATGCAGACCGATGTTCGTGAAGAACGCATGTTGGGACCGGACATATATTTTTCTGCCGTGATGGGCGGTCATGATTTCATGCAACGGGATTTGCGCGCCAAACTGTCCACTCCAGAACGATATGAACTTGGACAGGCACCCTGGATGCATGAAGTGACTAATTCGGGGGAGATACCAGGCATTATCAGGACTGCAGTTCAGTTCGGAGCAACAGGGATTAAGATGTATGAGGATCTGTCCGCAGACCAGGTGAAGGCACTTTCGGAGGAAGCGCATCGCCAGGGACTGCTCGTCTGGTCCCATTCATTTGTTATCCCTGCCACCGTCGATGATGTAATCGACGCGCGAGCCGATGTCATATCCCATGCCCCTGGTTTGCTGTATCCAGATGATTGGACTTTACAAAAATACGGAACGCTTTTCATGGACAGAAATATATTGGAATCCGGACAACTGGACAGACGACTGAAAGCGATGAAAGATACCGGAATGATTCTGGATCCCACATTGGCAATTTTTGAGGAAAAAATCGGAAGACTCGAAGCGTCGGATCAAGTCAGAAATTACCGGCGGAACATGACCGATCTTATGAGAGCTGTTCACAAGCATAAGGTGTCAGTTGTTGCGGGAACCGATCTGGAATTACCAAAAACACAGAATGACTCACCTGCGCTCTACTGGGAACTCGAATTACTGTGTTCATACAGCGGCATGTCTCCGCTTGAATGCCTGCAGGCTGCTACGATAAATGGAGCCAAAGCCATCGGAATCGAATCCCGGACAGGGTCCATCACACAGGGCAAATGGGCGGATCTGGTGATCCTGAACCGTAATCCAACACAGAACATATCGCATGTGCAAGCAATCCGATTCGTCATCAAACACGGTAAAATTGTAATGCCAGCAGCACAGAAAGGTGAAAAATTATGAAAAATACATCACTATCATTATGCTTTGGATTAATAATTCTGGTTTTTATCCCATTCGCTGATGCTGTTGAATTCAAAACAGAGGAGGGGAATGGAGCATTTATCGATCTGAATGAATCTAGTTTGAAGGTTACGGGAATTGAAATCGTGGACAAGATTGTCGGTTCGAGGAATAAAACCGTCACAGCATCCCGCAAGAATGCCTGTCTCCTTGAATTGAAGATTGAGGGGACAGCCTCCGCTGAAGGTCAATTCGGACTGTATCCATCAGGATTCAGCGTTTATGCGGTGTATCGGCGTGTCAACAAGATTTTCCCCTCCATTGCAGTCGGCGTCAAACACCGGAATCCAGCAGGTGAAATGGAGGAGTACTGGCTCAATGAACCGGAAGCATCCATGATGGTGGGATGTAAACCGGGTGATTCAATCCGATTTTACGTTCTATTTGAGGTCCCTGAAGACACGAAAACATTTTATTTTCAATCACCTAGAATCACTCAGGGAATTACCATTCAATAGCAGATCGTTTCCCAAATGTTCCCAAGTCCGGCTATAATAATGATAGCCAATCGTCAACATATCAGGGTTCAATGTCAACATGATCAATCTCCTACTCAATCCATCAGCTTAATAATAACCC
>JAFGJC010000167.1 GCA_016929305.1 candidate division CSSED10-310 bacterium
AATAATGTCGCGCGTGCGATCGAGTATGCGACGGATAATGGCGCTCATGTTATTAATATGAGTCTGGGAGCCGGTTATGTCGGTCAAGGCTCATCGGATAATGTCGAAAAAGATGCCTGCGATTATGCCTATGCCAATAATGTGATTGTGGTATCGTCGTCAGGAAATGATGCCGATGAAACTTTCTGGGATCCGATGAACTATGGAGTCGGATATCCGGCGGGATATCCCAGTGTCATTTCTGTCGGGGCGTCAAACAATGCCACTGTGCTGGGAGATCCGACATCAGAAAGCCGAACGAGTTTTTCCCAGTATGGGTATACGAGTGAAGTTATTGCCCCGAGCGGGCATTGGGATTTTGGAGATGCCGATGGTAGTGGTAAATCTGATGACATTTATCAGCAGATTTTAAAGGCCAAACCGTTTCCAGATCTTACTCAGTTTGCCATTCGAGGCAACAATGGTACATCAATGGCGTCGCCGCACGTCGCAGCTCAAGCCGGATTGATCCTGTCATATGCCAAACAGATGGGCTGGGACCTTTCCAATGTTGAGGTGCGAAATCGCATCAATGCCTCCTGTGCCGATATCAATGTCAATGATTTTCCGGGATACGATTACATCGTCGGCTTTGGCCGAATCGATGTTGCGGAATCATTGATGATAGATCCGGATCCGGATTTGGTCGTCAGAAAAGCCGTTGTGACCGAATCCGCTACGCAAAGCAACGGTAATTTTCGTCCCGAAGCGGGCGAAAATGCTCTGCTTGATGTTCTTCTCATGCCACTCTTCGCTGATGCTTCCGGAATTCAAGCGACACTTACAACAAGCTCCCCTTACATTACCATTCTGAATAATCCGGTTACCTATCCGGATACAACGGCGAACACTGTGTCTGAACCTAATGAATCTTTCACCATTACCATTGCCGGGAATTGTCCTATACAACAGGATGTGGAGTTTCTTGTTACAGTACAATGTAATGAAATAGCGGATCCGGAGCTACATACGTTTACAACCCGTGTCACGCCGGCAAGACTGCTGTTCTGGGATGATGATCGGCAGCAAGGCAAATCTCCGGACCATGAGGCGTCTATACTACAAGCATTGGATGGCGCAAATATTCCGTATGAATATGTAAATACATTACCCCGAGAAGCCGCTGACAAAACTGAACAGCTTGTATATCCCTGGGAAGAGTATGAGTTTACGCATTTCCCGACTTACGATGAGATGAAGGCATACGACGCGGTGATCTGGTTCACTGGTGAAACTGGTCAGGGCAGAAAAGATATTGTCGACTATGTACTTCCCGAACTCATAGAATATATGGACAACGGTGGCAATATTATGATTACCGGACATGAACTGCTTTATAAGCTGCACCGTCCACCTCAGGGAGAAGATGATCTTGTGTGGATCGATCAAAACGCTCAGCCTGATCCGGCAGATTATGCTCAATATTCTGATTATTTTTTGTTCAATTACCTGCATTTAAAAGGTGTGGAGCATGATGGCTGGTATGAAGATGTATATGGTGGTCATGCGGACCCGTTGACCTATGGAATGGAGAAACATCTCAATTCTGAGACCTATAACATGCCGTTTGCGCATAATTATAATTGGTGGCCGGATACACTTATTCCATGCGAGGATGCGGTCGTAACATTAACTTCCGGGGATCCTGTAAGACCTTCGGATGACTATGCCTATAATCCCAATTATCAGGAATCGTTTGATGATGACCAACCTCAAAAAGCACCCAACAAAGCATGTGCTATTCGTTATCCAGGTCTGGGCGTAACAAGCAATTATCGAATGATTTTCATGGCCTTTCCATTGGAAGCGATGGTCGATTCTCAAGAATTGATTGCACCGCTAGTGAACTGGCTGCTTGACGGTACCGGCGAAACATCGACACAGCTCTTGGCTGACGTGGAGACTAATTTGCACATTTATACATATAATTCCGAATCAGCAACCCCTGCCGGTGATCCATTTTGGGTATATGGTATGTTCTTCAACCCGGCAGCTCCCGTAGAAGCCCAGCGATGGGTATTGCTTGATGTATACGGTCTTTATTTCTTCTGGCCTTCCTTTTCGCAAAATGTAGACTATGCCGTTCGCACGATTCCGAGCGGTTTCAGCAGTGAGGTATTTTTGGAGTTCGAGTGGCCGCAAGGCAATTTCGGCGAAGTCTCCGGACTCCTTTTCTGGTTTGCACATCTTACTTCCGACATGCAATTGTTGGGTGATTTTGATTACGTGGAGTGGGGTTACTACTAGTAGGGTAACAATCCGATTTTTTGACCTCCCAAGGTGAGACACTCTCACCTTGGGAGTTATACTCAGCAAATATTTACTTTATGTTGTTGATTACCTAACATGTCTCCATATGATTGGTGAACATCAGCATCGGATTATCCAAAATCAGAACAGGTCGGCTTCACCCGAGGACAAAACCCATTCAATCTGGATATGGAAAATCGTCTGGATTCTTATTCTTGTTTTCTTGGGAATTCGTCTGGGTTTTCTTGCATACCGTCTTGTGTTTCCAGCGATCATGTCCGATCGAACATTTCTTACAACAACCGAGTTTTATAAAAACTGGTATTCAATATCATTCGATGACGCATCCTGGCACCCGGCGGAAGCCCCATATTGGGATGGATATGAGATTCCCTTGACCAAACAGATACCAATCCCGGCTTTTGCCTTTCCAATTTGGTCGGAGTCGCGCGCAAATACCGTATACTTCAGGAAAACATTCACTTTAAAAACAATCCCTGATTGTCCTGTAAACCTGTCGATTTTTGTTGATGACGGCTATGAACTGTACATCAACGAACACCAGATACCTCAGAAAAAAGACAAAAACGGCGATTTGGAAACAGACGAATACCAGGTGAGCAAATACTTGAAATCAGGCAAAAATGTCATTGCTGTTATGGGAATGAATAATGCTTTAGCAGCTCAACTTATTTTATACATGCATCTTCCCAAAGGCATCCTTGTCACACAGCGAGATTTTTTCTCACTGTTCGCGGTATTGGTAAGTTTTAGTGTGGTCTTTTTGATTCCTAAACTCATACAGTATATTCGGCGTGCGGAACGTCCAGAGTTATTCAAGGAAATGCCAAACAGAGCATTGACATTCGGATTTGGATCAATGCTGCTTTGCTGGATGGCATGGCTGATGTATTACCGCCTAAATCCAGTCTATGAAATGATTCCTACCGTTGTTATGTCACGAATTTACTGGTTTAGAATGATTTTCATGGTGATAATCGGCGTTCTGGTAATGGGCGGCACACTTTTTTTTCTCAAACGTATCATTATATCCCAAAGGCAGCTCTTCGAGTCGGGGAATACATTTCTAAACCGTCGAAATTATGTGATTTTTTTTGGCTTGGTCTGTAGTGTCGCATTGTTTCTAAGAGTTTACCGTTATAACGAGGTCCCTCCAGGGATATTCCAGGACGACGCGTCGTTCATGGTCGAAGGTGAATCTCTTGTAGAAAACGGGCAATTCAAAGTCTGGGTAGATGAAATGAATGGGAATGCCACGCTGATGATGTACTGGGACGGGATCATATCAAAACTAGTACCCAACAAGATATTGGCGATGCGCATAGCTCCAGCATTACTCGGCACAATAACAATCGGCTTAATGTTCGTTTTACTCCGAAATAACCTAACTAGAGAGCAGATTTGTCTTGTTGCCGTGATCACGGCGTTTTCACATTATCATATCAACTATTCCCGGTTACCCTGGGATCAAGTTACCGTGCCGCTCTTTTCGATGATAGCCATATTTATGCTGTTAGACGGCATGTATTCAAGGCGTGGCTATCTCTTCTGTGCGATCAGTGGTGTGGCTACGAGTTTGGGTTTCTATGGCTATGCCGGTTTCCGGGCGGTTCCTGTAGTTATACTGGGATTAATACTTGCCGGACGAAGTACTATCCGACGTTTTTTTTATGGGGTACGCTGGCTGATATATTCGATGGCCGCTCTCATCATATCTGCTCCTCTGGGAATATTTTTCATCAGCCATCCGGAAAAATTTATGCAGCGGACACATTTGGTCGATATTTTTCCAACATTTACAAAGTACTTGGATCCATGTCCGGTTATCCTGCAAACTTTAAAAACACTGATGATGATTATATTCGTAGGTGATGGAGTGACGGTCCGGCATAATACCCCCGGAGCACCAGCTCTGGATTTGATATCATCTGTATTCTTTATTGTCGGATTAGCGCTGTTTGCTCTGCCGGAAAAGTATTTCGGCGCGGTGATGCCCTTTATTTCTCGGCAAAAAGCATCGGTGGTAAGGATGCTGATGATATGGTGGATAATCTCTGGAGCGTTTATTTCTTCTTTGACGTTTGAAGGACCCCATTTTTCCAGAAGCATTATCATTCAGATTCCAATCTTTATCACTGCAGGCCTCGGACTTTGGGTGATCCTCATAATGTTACGTCCTTCATGGCGATGGATAGTGAGTTTGGCAGCCATTGCGGGCATTGGATACCTTAATATAGACACTTATTTTATTCAGAAGCTGAAACATCCTGATGTTTATGAGGACTGTGGATACATCTCGCTTCATTTCAATAACAGATTGAAAGAACTTCAATCAGAAGACCAGAACATAACTATAGCCGTTACAAAAGAGATGTGGTACATAAATCATATCGCAACGCGCTGGCTTAATAAAAACATTGCCAATCAAAAAGACCTAGTAATCAACAACATTGCTCAACTCATGCGCATTCAAAAACAGCATCCGCAAAAATCAATATATGTATTTATTCATCCCAGGGACTATATATTTGAGGATATTTTAAGGGCTTTTGAGACAACCCAAAAAGTTTATTTTGATCCGGGCAAGCAACCTTTATATACCGAGTATAAAGTTAAACCGCAGATGCGTTCGGTCACGCTGGATCTTATTCCAGGTCAAACGAAGATGGATGGTGTGTCACCAGGGTTAATTCGATACTTATATGCTAATCCGAGTTGGGAAGGTGAATATGAGAAACTGGATATTGTAGATAACATATCGGATTTTTCATATGAATCGGAAGGCGAAAAACCGATAAAGCCGCCATTCAGTATGCGGTGGGCAGGGTTGTTGAAAGTTCCGCAGACCGGGGTTTACCGTTTTGACCTGACTTCCGATGACGGTTCTTATCTGATTATTCAAGAAAGGGTTGTTATTGATAATGGAGGAGAGCATGGAATTCTGACGGAATCGGGGTTGGTCAATCTGGGAATAGGATATCATCCGATAGAGATCCGATATTTTGACAATCAATGGAAAGCGGAATTTAAAATCCGGTGGCAGGTTCCATCAAGTAACGAGATTGAGCCGATTCCGGCGGAAAGCCTTTTTCATGTCCCTGAAAATCAGTAGCACGCTGTCCACATTCCTCTTCCGGCATCTCTGGCTTCGCGTTCCAAGGTGGCATAATAATCAGCCCGGGAGGTGCAGGGCGGAACCCGGTAAGCTCGAGCATATCCCTCCTGTATTAGAATGGCATTAACCAGGGAACCGTTGACTGTGATGTGCGCTAATGTACGGTCATACTGATCGACCGGCGAAGCTTTGCATATTTCCAACAGAACGGTTTTATTGGAAACCAACTCTCGATTTCGTTGAGTGGCTTCTGAGTAATAGCACTCTTCGCGCTCCGGTGTGTCGATGCCAATGTACCGAACTCGCTCTGATCCATCCACCTGAATAGTGTCCCCGTCATAAACATAGGTAACCACAGCCATTCGTGTTGTGTAAGGTGACGGATCGTCTGGTTCTGTTGGATTTGAAGAGTCACTGGTGCACCCTGAAAAACTCAGAACCACTAATAATATGATGTACAGAAAACGTTTCATATCATTGAGTGTAGATATAATGAATCACAATGTCTATAGTTTATTTTTCCGGCGTGTGCGGTTTGTTTGCAGGTTATTGTTTGTTTTTGCTAGAGTCGATTCATGCAATCTTTGCCAGGAGAGTTTCTAAATGAATGTATTCTTCGCTTGGGAAATAGACGATAAATTACGAACATATTTTTCAGCAAACCTTGAAGATGTGGCGGAGTTGGTTTTCATTGACAGACAGGATCCCGACATTTTAAAGGCAGCTGTTACTGATGCCGATATTATTGTCGGCTGGTCAATTACAGCTGAAATGCTTGAAAGCGCAAAAAAGTTAAAGGTTTTGATAGTGCCTGCAATTGGTGTGGATCGTCACGTGCCTATAGTTCGCAAGCGGAAGGATGTCAAACTGGCAAATTCGCACGGAAATGCCAAACCGACGGCTGAATTCGCGGTAGCTCTCCTTCTGGGAATCGCAAAACATGTCGTCCGTTTCGACAGCAGAATGCGATCCGGATTATGGCGGGCGTATGATGACAATCCACCGTCAATGTTATTGGAAAATCGAAATGTAGGTATATTGGGAACGGGACATGTCGGGTGCCATATTGCAACATTGCTATCAGGTTTTTCTCTTCGGTTATATGGATGTTCAAGACGCGGTAAATGCGGCGTCTGCAATCAGGATATGCTGATGTTCTCTCGCGATAATTTTAAGGAGTTTTTACAAATCTGCGAGATATTGTTTGTGTGCCTACCTTTAACGGAGGATACGCTTGGAATGATTGCTGCTGAAGAAATTGCAATGCTTCCGGATGGAGCGTTCGTCATCAATGTTGCCAGAGGACCCGTGATAGACGAACAAGCGCTTTTCGAAAGCTTAAAATCGGGGAAGCTGGGTGGTGCCGGACTTGATGTATGGTATAATTACCGGCCTGAACTCGTGAATGGTAAAAAATACCCCTATACGTATCCATTTCATGAATTGGAAAATGTCCTGCTGTCTCCACATCGGGCAGGATCTCCACTTGTTCGCGTGGAGCGATTTGATGACGTGATCGAAAACATCAGGAGTTATATTTCAAGCGGTGAACTAGTTACCGAGGTTGATCTCGAGCACGGTTACTAGATCATCATGATGGATTATGAGACCATCCGAAGGTTATTTTATCGAATTCTCCCCATAATTCCGTAATAGAGTCGTTTGTTAGTGCTGCGTATAGATCGATACCGCTGCATGCACCGGACTCCTCAGGCCATGTTAATGGGTCAATGATGGGTACAACAGAGAATCCGGACGGGATATCATTCAGACTATAATCCGGCAGTGTGGTCCACGATGGCCAGAAATACAACTCCCCAAAAACATCCAGAATAACGAACATCGCCAGATTCGGTACGGAAGATCCGGATAAATTGCAAGTGTGAACCCTTATGAAAAAAACATCGCCAGGGGAATAGGTGGTGCTGGGCAGAATGAGTTTGATGCCGTTAACCTCACATGGAGGCGATGGTGTAGGCGTAATCACCGGGGTTGGTGAAGCAAGCGTGGGAACAGCTGTCGGGTCGGGTGTGCGGGTGAAGACTGGCGTTGTGGGGTAAGGTGTTGGTGTCAGGGCAGGAGGTGTTGGGGAGGCGGTGGTGGTTTGGGCCGGTGTGGTTGAAGGGGTTGATGTATCAGGAATGGCGGTTGTTGTCGGCGTTGCAGGTGAAGGTGTAACCGGCGGCGTATCACATGCCTGCTCGAATTCAAGAATTCCGCCGAGAAATCCCGTTTGAAGATTCGTCTGAAAATCAGTCCAGGCGGATGAATTGTTTTTGAGTATGGCATCCAGCCATGGCTGAAGCAGTTGAAGCGTACGTGTTTCCTGAACATTTAGTTCTATATCCGCATTGCAGCCTGAAAAAATTTCACCCAAACGGCAGGTTGTGTTATTGGAGGCGAACTGACAGTGGCTGGCGCCGGTCAGGGTCACGATTGTTTTGCAGTCAGATACTAGCGCCTGATACATCGGATACTGATGATCTTCATAAGGTGTGATACAGTCTTCTGATCCGCAAATCATGAGTGTCGGTCGAGTAATCGATGCTGCTGCTGCGATTGCGGAGGGATCTGTTTCGGCAGCTGCCAGATTAATGAATGTGCTGACCGTATTGGTATGTGCCGCAGCAAGAAAACACGCGCCACCACCCATGGAATGTCCCATGATCGCTGAATGTTCATCGATATGCTGGAAAAACAGAGATTGATTATCGGTGTTCATTTCCTGAATGTAATCCGACAGAAAAGCCAGATCCTTGCCAAATTCAAGATGATCAGGCGAAAGGTTGCTTTCAGTACGTGGAAAAACCAGAATGTATCCCTCGGGAACCAGGCTGTTCCAGAGATAAGAATAATCACTCCAGACGATAGAAAAACCATGACCGAAAACAACAACTGGAAATGCTCCGGCGGTAACCGGCACATTTTCACCGGGATTATCAGCGGGATAGTACATTTCGGTAGTAATGTCCCGGTTTCTTACGGCATCGTGATAACCAGCTGACAGGTGACCAATGGCAAAATCCTGAGCATTGCAGATGACAAGTGTCTGAATGCAGCTTAGAAGAATAGTAATTGAACTGGTTTTAAAAATTCGCAAACGATTCATCATCAACCGTGTTCCCGGAAGTATGCTGTCATGGTCGCTCCAATGATCGTTAACAGTATACCCAAGAACTGGTAGGTATTCATCGTTTCTTTCATAAAAATTACTCCCAGCACTACTCCGATGACCGGTGTCAGGCAAAAGGCAATGGGTAATACGATGGAGAGATTTCCCCCGTTTAAAGCGAAGTAAAGAAACATAATGCCAAGTGCGCCCGAGAAGACACCGCCAGAAATAGCGACCATTAAAATCGGCTTGGGACCCGCGTCTTTCAATTGCCTCCAGAAAGGATAACTCATTGCAGCAAGAACAAGAACACTGACAGTGGTTCGTATTGCAGCGCCCAAGACAGGAGAAAATCCTCCAAGCCGAACACCTTTTTTTTCAAAAAACGATCCGAAGGCCCAACATAGTGCGGTGAGTACTGCCCATAACTCTGCTGCCATTGCTTCTCCTCCTGTTAAGCTTGGTATATAACACAGTGGCAGTTTATTTTACTGATTATCATGATAAAAAAATAGGCGTAATGTTTCTTGGAAATTATTAAAATTTTTGCAAGAAGCCGCATAAAACCGACAAAAAGTATCCCGTAAATGCTGTTTGTTTAGAGATGCTATTCCATGCTGATACTTTCAATAACCTCAAGAACAATATCTACTTGGATAGTCTGATTCAGAGAAACTCTGAACGGACCCTTTTCTCGGATTTCATAATCGTCTTTTTCGAAAAGTATTCGATAGACTCCGGGTGAAATTTGTGGCATACGGTAATAGCCTTTTCGAGTTGATTTTGTTTTTCTTATCAGGGAATCGTCCATGTCCAGCAATGTTACGATAACACCTTTTAACGGGACACCATCAATTCCGGTAATTTTACCTTTTATCATTCCCGATGTTTCTGCTTTTGCAGTTGGAATCGAAATCAGTCCGATTCCGATTGCAATTGATGCGAGGAATGCAACCAAATGGCATTTTGGAATGTGCAGGGATTTCATGTTATTGACCTCCTTCAGGGATTGTATTCCCATTTTTTATTATATTATAAGATTTAGTAATTTGCAAACTTTTCAAACCATTAAAAAGGTGAAACATTATGAATATCCGAAAATTGAGAAAATCTGAGCGATTCGATGCACTCCGATTGAATACCAGTGCATTTGGTAACTGGCCGGATGATTTGCGACAAGAGGATATCGAGTGGATTGTGCCCAGTGAAACAATAGGTGTTTTTGTTCAGCGCAAATTGGCGGCAGTTTTAATAAATCTAACATTGGAACAATCGGTCAGAGGTGTCATAAAAAACATGGCGGGTGTTGGCGGTGTCGCTACGTATCCGGAGCATCGCATGAAAGGTTATGTAAAGCAGCTGATGGCGGCGGCATTTAGCGATATGCATGCAAAGTCACAATCTGTCAGTATGCTGGCGCCATTCAAGGAATCTTATTATGAGATGTTTGATTATGTGTCAGCAAACAGCAATCCTCTTGTGAAAATACCGTTGCAAGCATTTTCCCATTATTTGGTGAAGAGAGACATGAAAAACTGGGAAGAGGAACGGGTTTCGTTTGACAAGGCCAGGAATGATTTTCTCAAATTTTTACGGAATGAGGTGGCGGTCAAACACCACGGGTTTGTTTTAATTGATTCTCGGTCGGAGCTAGTATGGAAACAGTTGTTTAAGAAATGGGAATTTGTATTTATCAAGAAAAACAAACAAGTTGTTGCGGTTGCCAGGATTCAAAAAAGGGGTTTTGGCGAATCCGGCGAGTTTTTTGTTTTTGATGCTTTTTGGAGTGAATTGGAGGCTCGTGACAGGTTGTTTAATTATCTTGCCAAGCATAGGGATCAGGTTTCACGGGTAATGTTCAATTTGCCGCTGAATGAGAATTTTTTCCAGTGGATCCGGGATACTCAGACTTCATTTGAAATAAAACTAAAAGCACAACCGTGGATGGTTCGTCTCATTGATGTTATTTCAGCGATATCGGATATACCGGTATCCTGTGGCGGCAGTGTCGTTTTTTCGCTGGAAGACGCGTTTTGTCCATGGAACAATGGAAGTTATCGCATTCGAGAGACGGGTGGGATATTGAACATCGAGCGATGTTCCAAGCTCACTCAGAATCGGTTTACGATAAAGGGATTGTCGGCTTTAGTATATGGTACGCTTTCTATGGGGGAGATCATTCATCGTCGATGGGCGGATGCGCCGGACAGAAATGATCGAAATATTTTGACACAATGGTTTCCCGTTCTACCGGTTTATTCCACATTTTATTTTTAGGCTAATCAGTTTCATCCTATCGGAATCGATTGTATCTAGCGTTATTCGGACCATCCGAAAATCCATGAATCCATGTGACCGATCAACTGGGTCAAATTGGCATCAGTGAACGCAGCATGAAAGGCGATCCCCTCCGCTGAGCCTGTATTTTCGGGCCAGGTGAATTGCGGCAGGATCGAAATAGTTTCTGTTCCCGTGTGAATGGTTCTATTTTGCCAGGAAAGATCCGGCATCATGGTCCATTCTGGCCAAAAATAGTAATTTCCATAGACATCCAGAATTACAAACAACAGTGTATCGGGAAGATCCTGATCGGGATTTTTCAAAATAGCATCCAGCCAGCAGGCATCTCCGGGAGAATAGTCGTGAGATGGCATTTCAAGAGAAACGCCGAGTTCTACGGGGATTGTTGTTGTCACCATATAATCTTCTGAGGGAAACAGGCAGACACTGCCAGATAATTCGGTGAGATCAGTCCATTTCCCGTTGACATTTTCCTGGATTTTTGAATCTACATCAATGAACTGGGTGCATTGCAACTTTCTTTTCGTTGTGATGATTGCTGTCCAGTTCCCGCCATGAGGAATGTTGAAATCGACGGTATCTTGATCCGCGACCAGTCTGGGTTCGAAAGCGATGAACGGTTCACTGGCCTGATAACGTTGAAGGTTAGTGCTGTCGACGATGAAACAATCGATCCATCCTGTAGATAAAGATCTGCGTGAATAGTGATTGCCGGAATCGAACTGGTAATAACCCCATTCCGCTTCTTCTGTGACTTCAAAATGGATAGAGAACCGGTAGAGTGCATCCGTAGTGGTAGGATGGTACGAATGAATGTCAAGTTTTGGCAATGAATAGGGTAAATGAGCTTCCCATGTATAATCAGCGCCATCTTCTGTCTGAGGGGTAATTTGAAAGAAAGTGTCCTCAGGATACTTGCCCAAATCACTCATTATTCTTGCATTACACGGCACGCTATCGCCATAGTGAATGGAAATCTGACCACTGGAATTTGTAAATCCCCATATACCGGAATAACCGACGTTTTTCTTGAAAAGAATCTTCGCTCCGTCAACAGGAATTCCATCTTGATCAACGACGGAGACGTTTACCGAACAAAATCCTTCTGAGTATCGTTCAACGACATCCCAGATATAGCCGTCTCCACAGACGTTGATTACACCTGAAAAAACCCGACCCCAGCCATTTTCATAAGTTAAGGGGGAATCAATCATTGTATTAACAGGTTCCCAATGGATATAGCGGCGATCCCAGAATTCGTTCCAAACATGATCTTCACCGATGGCTTCAGTGTTTACACATGGTATAAGACACGCACGTGCTGCTGCAGATGTGATGTCCTGATGTTCGCCACATCGGCCCAGGTGCAGTTTATAAATCCTTACCGGTTGAATGGGGCGTTCCACTCCGGCATCAAAATCCAGCACATCAAGAATCCACTGGGTTATAACTCCAATAGCTCCATTATCAATATCATTGGTTTTGGATTTCCACAAAACATCAACTCCTGCCATCTGTTCCCGGAGAATTGGATATAGCTCTTTTGTTTCCGGCATTTCCTCAGTATGGGTGAATAACCAGTCTCTCCAAAAAACACCGATCGGAGGATCAGCATGCGGTCCTCCAACTGCATCCGGATCTATATAATCAGCCATTTCATCTTCTATTTTAGGATGAACAATAAACCAGTAGTATTTTTCGAAATCAAGCTCGTATTCATTAATGACACCTTCTTCTTCAACCCGATAATATGCCGTCGTATAGTAGTCCTCATCAACACCCGCGATTCCAAAATCTTCCAACCGGACATAATCCAAATAGTTGTCATGTTCATAGATGTAATAAACATTCTCCTCAAGAAGACCGGGAGTAAATATTTCATTTTGCAGAATTTCCGGTGCAAGTTGCGCGACACAGAATGCAATTTCATCTGTAAATCGATCTTCAGAGGGATTCAAAATCATGTCGGAATAAAGATCTTGATACTCGGATTCCATCACCATTAAGTTATCCGACAAATCCTGCCTCATCCATTGAGGAGCTCTGGCAATAGCCGATTTGGCCTGATCTGTCAACCTTTCTTCAGGGAGTGTTTCAGTCAGTTCGAAAAATCCCATTACCGGCTGAAAACTCGATGAAATCAGCAACAGAGTAACGAGTATCATCCCAAGTGAATACCCATTGCTTTTCAATATCATGACTCAACTCCTTAAATCATTTAGATGTTTCGAATATCCTTAGGCTATTATAGAAAAATCACTTATGGATACAATATTTTCTGTATAATTTGAGTTTTTGATCAACCGGGAATCCTTTTAGACAATGAAATAATCGCTTGACAGTGACGTTATGATCAGATATATGACTGTTTGGTCATTCTGTTGACCACATTGTCTATGGGGAGTTACATGAAAAAAAATAAATCCAATCGGAAGCGTATATGGGATGCTGCAAAAAAGCAAACAATTGTTCAAGCGGTGATTCGTGTTCTTACGGAGCACGGATTCGAGCGTATCACCATGGATCGTGTTGCAGCGGAAGCAGGAATAGCGAAGGGGACATTGTATTTATATTTCAAAGATAAGGACGAGCTTTTAGCAGCTGTTTTGGAGTTCAGTCTTGAACCGCTCGTACGAAAACTTGATGAATTGATTCAAAGTGATCTGCCGCCGGACAGAAAGATCGAATATATTGCTCAACGGTATTTGAAGTATTTCGAGGAGAACAGAGATTTTTACCGGATTCTTCTGCTCGAAAGAGTGCGCAGAAGTTATCATTGTCATGTTGCAGAGAATATAAGATACAAAGACTACCTTGAAGCGGTAGCTGGAATAATCCAGGAAGGCATCGCAAAAAATCTATTTAAGCCCTTGGATGCCGTAAAAGTTGCGGCGATGTTGATTGAATCCTGTGTTGCGCTTTTATATCATCGTATGTTTTGGCCGGGGACTACACCGGTAGAAGAAGATGCGCGCATGCTAGCTCAGATTTTTTTTCACGGCATGCATCGGGAGGTTTCAGCAGCATGAAACGATCAGATGTCAACCATTTCATTCTGGGAATCCTGATGGTAACAAGTCTAACATCGACAGTCATTCCTGGCGTTGACGGTGCAGGAACTGAGTTATTGGATGTTTATAATTTCAAACCTCAAAATTCGGAAAAGATAGCTGACGATATCCATAATGAATCTCAGGTGACAATCACAGGTGGCCTGTCACTTGAAGATGCCGTCCGTCTGGCTTTGCGGTTCAATCGATCTCTGCAGTCCATGATTGAGGAAAAAGCCATTGCACGCGGTCAGATCGTGGAGGCTTATGGATATGTTACACCGGTTATCCAGTTGGACGGCTCTTATACGCGGTTGGATGAGGTGTCTAGTTTTCAACTGGAAGATGGCGTTGTAAATCTGGGATATTTGGATAATTATTCCGCAACATTTCAGGTGGTTCAACCTGTCTTTCACGGCGGTGCACTCAGCGCTGGTATACGAGCGGCAAAGTTGTACCGGACATTGACTGATCGTTCGATAGGCACGATGGTTCAGGAAATCGTATTCCAGACAGTGAAAGCGTACTATGATGTGGTTTTAGCTGAAAAACAACTCGATGTCGAAACCATGCACGTAGAATTGGCGGAAAAGCATCTTCAGGATGTTCTTACGAAGCAGAAATACGGTGTTGCTTCAACCTTTAATGTTTTGCGTGCGGAGGTGGAACTGTCAAATGCAAGAGCTCTGTTATTGAGTTATCAGAACAGTTTGCATCAGGCGCGACATAATTTATTTAAGACGGTGGGAGTATCTCAAAGAAGTGAAGTCGCTCTCACGGATACTTTGGCGCATCGACCTTTGGTCATATCCGAACAGGCGGCTCTGACAAAGGCCATGGGAAACAGACCGGATTTAAACAGTGCTGCTTTGACCGTTGAGCTTCAAAAGGAGGCATGGACAGCTTCAAAGAGTGCGTATTGGCCGCAAGTCGATGCATTTTACCGGTACACTCTTGCCAAACCGGACCCGAAGATTTCGACGATTAACGATTGGGGTGAAACCTGGCAGGC
>JAFGJC010000168.1 GCA_016929305.1 candidate division CSSED10-310 bacterium
GTTTTCTGTTCCAATTCTAAAAAATACGTCAATGATCGACCGTCTCTTCACGATTGAATCAGCGGATTGTTTTCGAGTACTGGCTCAGGAATTCGACTATCTCTATTCTCTGGATAAGGACCTCAGAGCTGCAGCACTGGCAATGCAGGTAAAAGCACATCATCGAAAAGGCTACGCCTTGTCTCCTTGGGGAACCCTAGATATCTTTAATGATAGCTCTCAATATGCTTTGCTGCTAGGTCTAGATGACAACTTGAAATTCTTTAATAATTTAAAAACATATCAAGAAACAATTTATCAGATTGCTGAACTTTCTTACGAAAGAGATCCATATGTGTACAAATGCGATCCTGTATCACTTCAAAAAGCGAAAAAAATCATTGATGAACTAAAAATTCCAGGTTCTGGTCCCAAGATTGGTCTAAACACCGGATGCGGGTCTGTTTTTGCAACCAAGAAATGGCCATCTTCACATTTTAAACTCCTCGCTGAACGACTAAGAAAATCTTTGGATGCCCGTATATTCTTGCTTGGCGGAGAAAAAGAACAGTTGGAGAATGAAACAATAGCCAATGAGTTTACTGGAGAGATAGCCAACACCAAATCCCACTCCCTGGATGTTTTTGCAGGACTATTACATGAAATGGATTGTATTGTAACCAGCGATTCCATGGCGCTTCATCTTGCTCTGGCTGTAAGGACGCAAACTATTGCTCTATTCGGACCGACATGTGCGCAGGAAATCGATTTTTACGATAATGGCCAAGCTCTTATTGCTAAACGAGAATGCTGCCCCTGTTACCGGTCGCATTGTCTTTTTGAAACATCTTGTATGGCCGAACTTACCCCGGAGATGGTTGAAAATGCCATTTTAGAAGGATTTAAGAGGCACCGAAGGAGCCGATGACCCGAAAATATTTTCCTCAAATTATCATGGCGATTCAGATGATCCTGGACTACTTGTCCGTGATTATCGCTTTTATGTGCGGTTACTATTTCTATAGCTACGTTTATCCCAAATGGCAGATGGCGCTAACAACTGAAAATTTCCAAATATACAGAGATCTTGCATTGATTGCAGGATTCATCTTTTTAATTATTTTTGAACGTTTCGGTCTGTATTCACGCAAAGTGGGTTTACTGAATGTTGAAGAAATAAAACGGATTTTCCAATCGCTGCTCATCGGTTCCCTGATTCTTTTCTCCGCCTCATTTTTACTGAGACCCGTCATTATCTTTCCGGATGCTGCCGAAGAGACTCACATCAATGAAAACAATAGAATTCCGGAAATGTATCTTCAGCAGTCAAATGAATCTATACAAGCATTATCCGGACGACAGCAGGTTTATGGCGATGATGTGTTATATAAACCTATCTTGGGAGGCCGATTGTATTCACGGCTGGTCATGCTTTATTCTCTGATAGCTCTTCTCCTGATTATTAATATACAGCGTCATCTTGTTAATCGGATCCTACTTAAAATGCATGTGAAAGGACCGGGACTAAACAGAGTGCTCATATATGGAGCTGGCAATATCGGTCGGCAGCTTCAACGACGCCTTTTCGAAAACCCCCGTATCGGGATGAAACCTATCGGATTTATCGATGATGATCTCAATAAAGGTGGTGATGAAATCCAGGGCATCGCTGGCCGGTCGGACACAACGATAAAAGTTCTCGGCGACGGTCTTCAATTACCTGAACTTGTTAATGAATGGGACATTCACGAAATCATCATTGCAATGCCAAATGCGAGTACCACCCGTATTTATGAAATTATCAACACATGTATCCATAATCATGTCCGCTTCAGCTTCGTACCGAATTTGTTTGATATGTTCATTCAGCAGGTTCGATTCGAAGAAATCGAAGGAATTCCGCTCCTTAGAATGAAAAATATTCGAAGGAGTTACATATACCTTTTAATTAAACGTGTTTTTGATGTCTTGTTTGCTACAGCTTGCCTTATCGTCAGCCTGCCTTTCTGGCCTATTATTACTGCATTGATCAAAATTGATTCGAATGGCCCGATTCTTTTTAAGCAAAAACGCATCGGTAAAGATGGGAAGCTGTTCACAATGTACAAATTTAGGTCAATGTTTAAAGAATCGACGCAGTATGATATCTCGCCAGTATCCGGAAAAGATCAGCGAATCACAAGAGTAGGACGGTTCTTACGACGTTTCAGTCTCGATGAAATTCCGCAGTTTTTAAATGTCATAAAAGGAGATATGAGTATTGTCGGACCGCGTCCAGAAATGCCCTTCAAAGTTGAGAATTATACTCCAATTCAGCGGCAACGTTTGAAGGTGCGTCCCGGAATTACAGGTATTTGGCAGGTGAGTTCAGCAAGAAACTCAGAAATTCAAGAAAATCTTGACTATGATTTCTACTATACTGAAAATCAATCGTTTCTTCTGGATATCGTAATCATACTGAAAACAATTGCTGCAGCCATACAAGGCAAGGGTGTATAAAATCGAGGAGGTGTGAAGTTGATGCGAATATTAATAACCGGTGGTGCCGGATTTATCGGGTCCCATGTCGCCGATGCCTATCTCAAACAAGGACACCAAGTAGCTGTCGTGGATAATCTGTCGACAGGATGTAAAGAAAACCTGAATAAAAACGTTTCTTTTTACCAGTTTTCCGTGCAATCTTCTTCGCTTGAAGATGTGTTTTCTAATTTCAGACCGGATATAGTGAATCATCATGCAGCACATATCGATTTGCGCCGATCCGTCATCGATCCGATCATGGATGCGGAAAATAATATTATCGGAATGCTCAACTTGTTGACCCTCAGTGTCAAATATGGTGTGAAAAAAATCCTATTTGCTTCTACAGGTGGAGCGATCTATGGTGAACCAGTCCAGCTGCCGGTAAGTGAAACTGCAGAAGCACGCCCTGTTTCTCCGTATGGAATTCACAAGTTGACATCGGAACATTATTTACGAACATGGCGATATCTGCATGATCTTGATTTTACGGTTTTACGTTACCCTAATGTATATGGACCAAGGCAAGATCCAAAAGGCGAGGCGGGAGTTGTGGCAATTTTCAGTATTCAAATGCTGACAGGCTGTCAACCCGTTATCTTTGGCGATGGTTCGAAAACTCGTGACTATCTTTTTGTTTCAGATATTGTTAAAGCAAATATCTTGGCTTTGGAAAAAGGCAGTGGAGAAATTTTCAACTTGGGTTTTGGCAAGGAAATCAGTGATGCCCAAGTATTTAAAACAGTACGGAATGCTGTGAAAATTGAGATTGAACCATCTTTGGAACGAGTGCGTCCTGGAGAAGTCTACCGAATTTCTCTGAATGCTGATAAAGCCAAAAATATACTCGGCTGGAAACCTGAGATATCTTTCGATAGAGGTGTGGAGCAAACCGTCAGTTATTATCGAGAGCATCTGGCGCGTTATCAGTCATAACTCACCAGCCACTTTTTTGCAGCCGTGTCCAAAATTTTAAATGAGCTAGTTGAGTTTTAATTTTCTAAACGCAACGGCACACATTTTTAAAAGCAACCATCCATGTTTCCAGCGATTTATTTTGATGTCGCCATATGTGCGCTCACGATACCGGATCGGCAAATCGACGATTTTTAAGTTCAATCGTGACGCACCGAACAGCAGGTCAAAATCTCCAAATGGATCGAAGTTACCAAAAAACGATCGATTTGCCGCAATTTTTTGATAATCTCGACGCAGGAGTACTTTTGTTCCACACAAAGTATCCTTCACCGGTTGATCCAATAACCATGTAAACAACATCGCGAATAATTTGTTGGCGATCATATTCAGAAACCGCATAGCCTTGTGTTCCATGGGATAAACAAGCCGGCACCCGTTAATAAATTCACCTTTTCCAGAAACGATGGCTTCATAATATTTTGGCAGATCTTCAGGAGGCATTGTCAGATCCGAATCAAGTATCATCAAAATATCACCTTCGCAGGATTCAAAAGCTTCTCTCACCGCTTCACCTTTGCCAAGTTTTTGCTGCGTCAATAGAATTGTGCGATGCCATTTGCTGCCGTCTCTCTTTATTCCTTCTTCAATCGCCTCCAGCGTTCCATCTGTTGAGTGTCCATCTACAAAAATCAATTCCGTCCATTTTCCCATTCGGGGAACTCTTTTAAAAATGGCTGGTATATTACCCTTTTCATTTCGTGTTGGAATGACTACCGAGGTGCTTACAAGATCGTTGATATTAGCTTTGAATGATCGATCAACAAGTGGACGCGCAATGATGTAGCAGGTTAGACAAAGATGACGGATGCCAGGAAGTTTTGCAACGAATCGATTCAAAAAACTCGTAACGATGGGTAAATAAAATGGTAATAAGACTCGCGTACCGGAGGTGATGACATCGTATTCCGAAAGATACAGCAGGTTCTTGATATCCTGTGTGGATAGCCAGTTCAAACCTTTGTACATTTTTCTCAATCCCAGCAGCGACGCCAGGTTGAGAAGCGGTTGCCAGAGATTGTTATGAAAATTCAAAATGATACGTGTATCCGGACGACAAACAGTATGTATCTGACTTAATGTACTCTGGATATCGCGCAATAAGGGAGTGAGATCAGATAGGATGATATAATCAAACGGCTTATGCTGCGACCAGTCAATGTGTTGAACATCCGCTGCAATGAAATTCAATGCTTTTCTTTCATCATGAATGTGTTGTGCTGCAGCAATCACCTCCGGATTGATATCAATGCCCAGGCCATATGATGGTTTCAATGAAGCCAGCAATCTTCCAGTGTGGCATCCGAGTTCCAAGACACGCATACCTTCCGGAATGCAAGCCTGGTAAAGCCTGTTTAATTCTTCAAAATACGTTTTATGCAGATTTCGGCTTCGTTCAAGTTTTTTTAGATCGATTTCCATTATGCTTCGTTTTCCAAAAGACGGACGGTTTTATTGTTCGTCATTCGATACTTCCGGTTACAGGTCTTGCAAACGGCGGTATCTTTAGAAAATGTGAGTTTTATTCCGCACCGGCAAACCCAGCCGATACGTATTGCTGGCACTCCGGCTACACAGGCGAAAGCTGGAACATTTTTGGTGACCACTGAACCAGCAGCCACAAAAGCATACTCGCCTATGTTGTTTCCGCAAACAATGGTGCAGTTGGCACCCAAGGTCGCGCCACGGCTCACACGTGTCGGCATATATTCATCTTTTCGCTTTATTTCAGAACGCGGATTAATGACATTCGTAAATACCATGGATGGGCCACAAAACACATTGTCATCCAATATCACCCTGTCATATACCGAAACATTATTCTGTATTTTGACATTATTGCCGATCACCGCCTTGCTGCCCACGTATACATTCTGACCGAGCGAACAATTTTCCCCTATTTTAGCGCCCTGCATGACATGCGCAAAATGCCAGATTCGCGTCCCCTTACCAATTTGACAGGGCTCATCGATAATAGCAGTCGGGTGTGCAGAAAATTTGGTTTGCGGATCATTATCTCCAGCAATCGTTACTGTAGAACCCTGATGATGGAGTGAACGCTGACAGGCATCAAGAACTTGAAGTACGCGCAGCGCTTCTATGCCATCTGTCATGGGAGTTGTGCGTTGCTGTATGCAGGCTATGAAATGCTCACACTCTGCACGCAACGGTTCTTTAGATTCAAAGGATACTATTTCCGCTTCAGCTCTTACAGCAGTTGGAATTCTACCTCGCCATTTCACCTCATGAGGATAGACTTTCAATTTTTCAGCAATCGTGTCATCAAGAACCGCCATCTTTTCCGAACCCACAATGACCAATCGCTGTTCTTTAAACGGATGAAGCCAACTCACAAAAATATGACCCTGCACACCGCTCGGGAAAATCATCTGCGTCATGGTCACATCATAAACCGATTCACTGATATAGCTCTCGCCTTGGCAACTGATGCTTTGCGGCATTTCATTCAGCAGGGAGAGAACAATGGAGATATCGTGAGGAGCAAAACTCCAGAGTATGTTCTCTTCTGTTCTGATCCTTCCGATGTTTAGTCGGTTGGAATAGATATAGCGAATTTTTCCTAAATCGCCATTATTAACCAGTTCCTTGAGTTTTTGTACGGCAGGATGATAGTTCAGGATGTGTCCGACCATCAGTACCCTATTGGTATCTCTGGCCAACTTCACCAACTCTTTTCCTTCTTCAAGCTTGATCGCCAGAGGTTTCTCGACAAATACATCCTTGCCTTGCAGCAGAGCTTCCCGTGTTAATTTCCCATGCTCCAATGCAGATGTTGCAATCACCACCGCCTGGCAATCCGGATCATGAATGACTTTATTCGGATCCGTAATGAAATTTACCCCAGGCGCAATTTTGCTAACCTCACTCCTCAATTCTTCCCGGATATCACAGGCACATTTCAAAACGCCAAGTTCATAGAAATTTCGCATTAAATTTCGTCCCCAAACACCTGTTCCGATCAATCCGATCTGCTTTGATTCCATAGGTATTTGCCTCCTCCGCGGTTTATACCGCTTATTGGGACTGAAGTATAAAACGGGAGATGTTCGTTGAGCAACCCGAAGCTGGAGTTTGTTTCGGAGTTATTTTGCTATCTTGCTCTGGATAGTTCAATATATTTGTTATTAAAATGATTTGAATTTCGTCTTTCATTCGTTGTTCAAAGATATTAAAAGGAGATGCGAGACATGAAAAATAAATCCGGAACCTTGCGAACAAGACACGCAATATACGCATGTGTGCTGTTCCTCTTTTCAATCCCAGTAACAGTCACTGTCATGAGTAAAGAGGACGTATCGCCCATTGGAAAATGGAAAACAATTGATGATGTTACGGGGCGTGAAAAATCAATCGTGGAAATCAAGGATGAAAACGGATCATTGGTTGGTAATATCATCTCTCTTTTCAGAGAACCTGGAGAAGATCCAAATCCTGTGTGCGATAAATGTGCGGATTATAGGAAAAATCAGCCCGTTCTTGGAATGAATATCCTTTGGAATTTGAAGCAAAAAGGTGAGGAGTGGTCTGGGGGTTATATTCTGGATCCCAAAAACGGAAAGACGTATCGATGTAAACTGACTCTAGATGAATCCGGCGATATTTTGCATGTGAGAGGTTTTATCGGCTTTGCTCTTCTGGGACGTACACAGGACTGGATTCGAGTGGAATGACAGGTCTGAACAATGATGAAGGGGGTTGAAAGCGTTATTTTCGATATGGATGGCACACTTTTTGACTCACCTCTCGATTTCAACGCAATTCGAAAGCATTTTGCCATTCCATTGAATCAAGGCGTGCTGGAATCCATTTCACACATGCAGACACTGCAGAGGCAAAAAGCTGAAAAAGATCTCCTGATGTTTGAAATGCGAGCGGCTGAAAAAACCATTCTCAAACCGGGTGTGCAATCAATGTTAGCTGAGCTTAAAGCAAAACAATTGTCTATTGGATTGCTTACCCGCAATGCGCGAAATGTGGTTCGGTATGTTCTGAAAAAACATCCGCAGATCCAGTTTGATGCGGTCGTAACTCGAGATGACGGTCCAGTTAAACCTGACCCTGAAAGCATTTTATCAATTTGCAGAAAATTTCATGCGGATCCTGCAAAAACACTCTGCATCGGGGATTATCTTTATGACATCATTGCAGCCAATGAAGCTGGCAGTATCAGTGTTTTCTTTTCCGACAGATTTGGTCAATTCCCAATACTTGAACCGAGATTACATGATATTCCCGCTCAGATTCCCCCATACGCTAAAAATGCTTGTTTCATTATTTCCGATATATCCCAGGTCCTGAATTTGATAAAAATGTTTGAAGCAGAAATATAGTGAATCAGATAACTTTAATGATCAAAGGCGTAAAGACCATTTAGAGGTATTGAGATGAAAGCAGAAATTATTACCGTTGGTGATGAAATTCTATACGGACAGACTATTAATACCAATGCATCTTTCATCGGTCTTGCATTGACGGCCATCGGTATAAAACCATCGTGGATCACAACGGTAGGAGATGAAATTGAATCATTAAGTATGGCGATAAAACAGGCATTGGATCGCGTTGATTGCGTTATCATGACGGGTGGCCTTGGACCTACCGATGATGATCTTACCTTTGCGTGTATTGATTCTGTGTCCCAAATGCCAATATTTTCAGATTGTCAAAAACGAACACTGAATAATTGTATTGGCTCGGCGGAAGGAGTTTTCTTGTCATGGCGAGGTAAATTTTTATTTGCATTACCAGGTGTTCCCTCTGAAATGAAATGCATGATGACTGATGAAGTGATACCTCTTCTGAAACCATATGCAGGTAATGAGGTAATTCAACACAGATTCATTCATACATCAGGTATTCGTGAATCAGATTTAGCGGGTAAAATACTTAATCTGATGAACCGAGATGCTCATGTGTCGATCGCATTTCTACCCGGCAAAACTGGAGTAACCTTGAGATTGACAGCACATGAAATGAGTAAATCCAAAGCGGAGCAGATTCTTGACGAAATAGCCACTGATATTTATTCCTTGGCGGGACAGTGGATTTATGGTGAAAATGAAGCCGATCTGGCAGGGATTGTCGGACAATTGCTGACATCTCTCCGCCTTAGCGTATCTGTCGCTGAAAGTTGTACTGGAGGATTGGTGTCAGATCTGTTAACAAATGTTCCCGGGAGTTCATTATATTTCGATAGATCCATAGTTACTTACAGTAACAAAGCAAAAACAGCATTGCTGGATATTCCGGAATCTATGATTGCAAAACACGGGGCCGTCAGTGAAGAAGTTGCCAAAGCCATGGCACGTGGAATACGGCAAAATGCATCCACGGACTATGGCCTTTCCATAACTGGTATTGCGGGACCTTCAGGAGGAACCCAAAAGAAACCTGTCGGTACAGTATTTGTGGGTTTGAGCTCCGTCAATGGAACCATAACGAAAAAATTTACCTTTTCTAAAGATCGGTTGACGAACAAAACGAAATTTGCATACTCAGCACTTAATATGCTTCGAATCGATCTGCTGAACAGAATGAAAAATGCTGGTTTGTAAACGGTTAAAGTTGGCTGCAGTGATTTCCTTTGTGATTGCATTCCCGTCATGCAATTCACAGAAATCAACGGAGGACGCCATAAAAGGACGTCGTTTACGAGTGATTGTTACAACCCAATTGCTTGCTGAAACGGTTGAGAAGATTGGCGGCGAAAGGGTGATTGTCACACCGGTCATCGGTCCGGGTGCTGATCCCCGCGTTTACCGATTCAGTGAGGGAGATGAATTTCTGTTCCAACAATGCGATGTTATATTTTATCTTTCTTCCGATTATGAGTCTGGTTTTACCCATAATCGTGATCCTGTTGCAGATAAGACAGTTTCGGTTCTTGAAACTTACTCCGCCGATCTTCCTGTGATTCATCATACCTATGATGGGAAAATCAATCCATACGTGTGGATGGATCCGGAATTGTGGGCGAAGATCAGCAAAGGTATTAGGGATACATTGATTAATATGGATGCAGATCATGCGGAATTATACAGGAACAACTTTGCAGATTATCAGAAAATGCTGCATCAAATAGATTCGGCGATTATGAATCGATTTCAGGAAATAAACAGAGAGCGCACTGCTTTCACGATAACGGATGATTCGATGCAGTACTATACAAAGGCTTTTCACCTGGCCTTTGATATTTTATGTCTGACGAAAGATCAAGGTTATTCATATTTACCGCTCGATTCACCGAAAGATGAACGACCAAATACCGGTAGTGTCATTTTATATACCGATGTATTTGATATCAGTAAGCTTTCCCGGGATGAATTTACCGAATGTAATCAGCAAATTGCTGGACGACTGCTCTGTGGACCCCTGATAACAGGAAATATCGGCGCCCCCTATGATACAGCGCTGACATATGAAGAAATGATGTTTCAAACCACGAACCTGCTTCTGGAATGCACTGAAGAAGGAAAACTTGTTAAATGAAGCGGGTGGTTATAGCTGGAGGTACAGGATTTATCGGTTCAGCTCTGGTGGATGGATTTCTTGAAACCGGATATAAGGTCCAAATTTTGACAAGACGCCATGCGACATCTGGGAATTCGAATGCATCAGTAGATAGAATTATCTGGGATGGCCAATCCCGTGGAGGATGGATTGAATCGATAAATGGTGCCGATATTATTGTAAATGTGTCAGGTAAAAACCTAGTTAAAGGAATCTGGACAAAATCATACAAGAAAAAACTATATGACAGTCGCGTGAAACTGACAGAACTGCTCGTGAGAACAATAGGAACCCTAAAAAATCCTCCAAAGCTTTTTATTCAGGCATCTGCGATCGGATACTATGGAGATTGTGGCGATATCATGCTGAACGAGTCTTCACCTCCCGGGAAAGGTTTTCTGGCGAAATTGACAGAGGACTGGGAAAACTCCCTGCGTGACTTCTGCTCGCAGAACACAAGATTTATTATTACACGTTTTGGAATTGTATTGGGAAACTCGGGAGGAGTGATTCCGGATCTGAAACGGTTTTTCAAGTTGTTTTTAGGAATCCAGCCTGGCAGAAAACGCGCATGGTTTTCGTGGATACACATCGACGATCTTGTCAGAGGTATGATGTTTCTGGCGGAGAATCCGACATGTCAAGGCATATATAATTTTACAGCTCCCGAACCCATACAAAAAGAGGTGTTCTACAGAATTCTTGCGCAAAGGTTGAGCAGACCGTTATGGTTTGCGATGCCCGATTCCATAATTAGTATGATAGCAGGTGACATGGGAAAGGAAACTCTGCTATTCAGTCAACGTGTCGTCCCTCAGAAGCTCATGGATGAGGGTTTTATCTTCAGATACAAAACGATTTCAGAAGCACTTGACGTGCTGATTTGAAAGATCCATTTATAAAGTATAAGGGGGTGCTATGACGGATAAAATAAAATCTGAACTTGTCGCGATAATGCGGGAGCTGCGTTTTTCCGCATTTCTTGCAACGGATGATGACGGTCAACCGGTGATACGACCGATGTCCCCGATTGTTGAAGATGATTTGACTGTTTGGTTAGTCACATTCTCGTCATCAAATAAAATCAAACAGCTAAAAGCGAACAATCGTATCTGTTTGGCATTTGCTGATACTAAGAGTTGGAAAAAGGAAGTAACGATTTTCGGCAGGGCGGAAATCATTGACGATCTGACTGCAAAACAACATGTCTGGAATATCTCAGGGGAATCTCTTGAGAAATATTTTCCTGAAGGAGCTCATTCTCCTAAATTTTGTCTGCTCAATATTCAAATCGATAAAGTTCAATGGCGCTGTGGAGAGGAAACTGTCAATAAAACGTATTTACCGGAGTAGATGCTTTTCATGAAGAAAATTGAAGATATCAGGATTTTGACGGTTTTTCTTTTGTTGATTTTGAGTTTATTGAAAAACATATACGCCGTTGAACAGCCGATAAATTCGGAATTGATAGAATTCAAATTCCGGCTAGCGACAGATCCCCCGACGCTTGATCCGGCGTTGTCTACAGATACTACTTCGGGAGCTGTAGTACTGAAGATATTCGATGGACTGGTTCAGTTTGATCCGCAGACAATGCATGTTATTCCTGCCGTTGCCGATCATTATGATATCTCAGAAGATGGGCGAACCTATACATTTTATCTGCGAAAGAATATTCTGTTTCACAATGGAAGGAATGTTACCGCTGAGGACGTCAAGTACAGCTTCGAGCGCACACTTGATCCCAGAACGAAATCACCTCGCACATGGGTGTTGGATCAAATACGTGGTTCTGATGCTTTCATCAAACGGGAAGCGGAAGACGTTGAAGGGATTGAGATTGTAAATACATATACTGTCAAGATTCACCTGAGTGAACCATTTGCGCCGTTTCTCGCTCAGCTGTGTATGGAAGCTGCGAGTCTAGTTCCCAGAGAGGAATGTGAGCGCTGGGGTTCAGATTTTAAATCCCATCCGGTCGGCTGCGGACCATTTAAATTTGTGCAATGGAAACGGGCCGTCGATATCGTGCTGGAAGCTAACCGGGATTATTATGATGGCGCACCATATATTGACCGGGTCCGATTCAAAGTGATCGATAATGATGCGACCGCATTTGATGTTTATAAATCAGGTGAATTGGATTTGCTCGATCAGGTTCCGCCCGGGCAAATCAAGAGAATTCAGAAGGATTTTCCCGAACACCTGCGAATATGGCCTTACCTTTCGATTTATTACATCGGATTCAATCATTCAAAACCGCCGTTTAAAGATAATCGGCTCTTACGGCAAGCATTCAATTATGCTATCGACAGATCCAAAATTTGTTTGGCTGTTAAAGAAGGTGTAAGTTTTCCTGCTGCCGGTATAATTCCACCGGGTGTCCCCGGGTACAATCCGGATTTGGAGGGATATTCCTATGATCCGGACAAAGCCAGAGCATTGATGGTTCAAGCGGGTTACCCGGAAGGAAAGGGATTGCCTGAAATCGTACTTTGGCATAACCGTGATCCTCGACACCGCCTTATCGGAGAATGCATACAATATTATCTGGATCAGATCGGTGTAAAAGTCACTCTTAAAAATGTCGAATGGGCGGCTTATTTGGAAGCATGTGAGGAGGGGCGACCGCTGCTCTATAGAATGGGATGGGTGGCTGACTATCCGGATGCAGACAACTTTCTTTATATACTGCTCCATTCAAGTCAGGCTGGATCCGCTGGGAATTATGCCAGGTACTCCAACAAAACCTTCGATGAACTCGTCGAAAAAGCTCAGAAACTGTCAGATATGGACGAGAGAATTTTATTGTATCAGAAAGCGGAACGGATTGCCGTTGAAGATGCCGCTTGGATTTTTGTGTACTATGACCGCGAAGTCGCATTGATAAAACCCTTCTGGGATGGAATTATTTTGTCTCCTCAAGGCGATTTTACTATTCCCTTGAAAACAATAAAACGAAAGGCAAATTGATACGTGGTTAACTACCTTTTCCGGCGTTTTCTTTATATCATCCCAACGATTTGGGGGATCGCAACACTCATATTCTTTCTGATGTTTGCGATACCTGGAGATCCTGTCCGCTTGATGCTGGGACATCATGGGGATGAGGAAATCCGGCAGAGAATAACAAGGGAAATGGGCCTTGATCAGCCGATGCTGGTTCAATATGGCATGTTTCTGGGCCGGTTGCTCCACGGAGATCTAGGAAACTCCTATCATCAAGATCGTCCGGTGATTGATATTTTATTAGAAAGACTGCCAGCTACGATGCTATTGGCTGCTGCGGCCATGATTCTGTCGATAATATTCGGTTTGGCAGCGGGAATTGTCTCTGCAATACGTCAAAACAAACTAACAGATATATTTGTGATGGCAGGATCACTTATCGGTATCTCCACACCCGTCTTTTGGCTTGGCTTGCTGCTCATTTTGGTGTTTGCAGCGAAAACTTTTTATGGGACACCAGTGGTCTTCGGCATTCTGCCAGTAAGCGGTTATGGAGAGTGGGGAATGGATCGCATAAAACACCTTGTGCTGCCGGCTCTAAGTCTATCTGCGATCGGGATGGGGTATATTGCCAGAATGACACGATCCAGTGTTTTAGAAGTAATCCGTCAGGATTATGTGCGCACTGCAAAATCAAAAGGATTATCATACCGGGTAGTCGTACTTAAACATGTTTTAAGAAATGCATTGATACCGGTTGTTACTGTCATCGGAATCGATTTTGCAGCTTTGCTGGGTGGCGCTGTCGCAACAGAAACTGTATTTGCCTGGCCGGGATTGGGGAAAATTATCGTGGATTCCATTCGGCAATTGGATGGACCTGTTGTTGAAGGTGGCGTTATGTTCATGGCACTCATGTTTGTGATCGTCAATACCCTGGTCGACATAACATACGTCCTTATTGATCCCCGTATTCGTTTGGACTAGGAGCAGCTTGGATGAAGGATGTTGTAAAAAAAATATGTCGATCCAAACTCGCCGTGACCGGTTTGATCATCGTATTGTTCCTGGTTTTTATTGCATTGTTCGCCCCCCTGCTTGCTCCTTTCGATCCGTATGCCATTGATTTGGATTTGGTGATTTCAGAACCTTTCGGTCCAAAACCACCATCATGGGATCATCCTTTTGGCACCGATGATTTGGGACGTGATATGCTATCAAGAATAATCTATGGTTCCCGAATATCTTTGATGGTTGGATCGGTTGCAATGTTGATCGCAGTATTTATCGGTATCGTGTTAGGCACGTTGGCTGGATTTTACGGCGGTATCGTTGATTCCATCGTAACTTGGATGACAGATACTGCCTTTGCCTTTCCCGCAGCTTTGCTTGCAATCGGTGTTATGGCAATTGTGCCCAATCCAAGCATTTTCTGGATATTTGTTGTTCTGGGTTTCATCGGTTGGGCTGGAGTAGCTCGAGTAATTCGAGGTAAAGTACTGTCAATACGCGAAGAAGAATATATAGAAGCTGCCAAAGCTCTCGGTGCGAAAGATATTCGCCTGATTCTAAGACATCTTCTTCCCAATAGCTTGGCTCCCATAATGGTCACGGCAACTATAGGTGTTGCAGGTAACATACTTACCGAAGCCTGGCTTTCATTTCTGGGATTAGGTGCTCAACCACCCATTCCAAGTTGGGGACTTATGGTCACTGTCGGTCAGCCATATCTTGCTTCTCACTACTGGATGTGTTTGTTTCCCGGTGCAGCCATTGCTATAACTGTACTTGGATGGAATTTACTTGGTGATGGTTTACGTGACGCGTTGGATCCTAAATTACGCGATTTTTGATTGAGATGATAGAGGTTTTACTATGAAACGTTGGAATCTGCTCTTTTTCGGTGCCAATACTCTTTCCGTCCAGGAAATCTTGGATCAAATGGATGAACGGGAATTGCCCGTTGACAAGATAAAACTATACGATGATTTTTTACATGTCGGAGAAATTTTTGAATTTCGAAACGAACCGCTTCTTGTCGGAAGAAAAGAAGACTTTACCTGCCACGGATTTGATGCGCTGATTTTACTGAGCAAAGTAAAGAACCTGAAATCCCTGACCACCGAACTCGTGAAATCTAAAGTCCCTCTTATTGATCTGTCCGGATCTTTCGCACCTTCCGCTAACATCCCCATTATTTTTAGTGAATTTTTCGAGATTGAAACGAAAGATTTGCCACCCGTCTCTATTGTTCCCTCCCCGCTATCCATTGCTACGGGATTAATCTGCAAACCGATTGCAGATCATCTCGGTGTATCATCGATTTTCTGTTCCGGTATCCAGGGCGTCTCTCAAAAAGGATCAAAGCTGGCACTGGACGAATTATTCGATCAGACAAAGGATATTTTGAGTTTCAGGGATATCAAGACAAATGAGTTTCCCAAACAGATAGCTTTTAATGTTTTTCCAACGGATGAGATTGTTGAAGAGGAATCTCGAGTGCATACCGAAGTAAAATATCTACTCAATCAAGCAGATTTGAAATTAAAACTCGATGTGTGGTGGGCTGGATTTTTTGTCGGTTTATGCGGTACGATATGGATGAATACTTTGAAAAAATCCTCTTTACAGGACGTAGAAGAATATCTGATGTCTTCGCCATCACTGAAACTTAGTCGTGATATTTTAGCACCCGGTATACTGGATGCCGTTGGTAAAGATTACATCGTTGTAAGTAATGTCAGATATTATGAGAGCGGTGAACAGGGGTTGACACTCCGATTTGTGATGGATAATCTTCGCAAAGGTTTATCAACGAATCTGGTGCAACTCTTGGAATTGTTTTCGTAAAGGAAACTGAAAATGATGTCTAAAATTGTAAAATCGGGTTTGTTATGGCTGATATGCTGTGAACTGGTTTTTTTATGGGGATGCAGCGATGTTAAGAAAGGTGCCGATGATGCCGGCGAAAACCTGGTTATTCGAAGTCAGGATAGAGCAAATACCATCAAACTTCGTAAAGATTTGCAAACGATAAACCGTTCTATTGAGTTGTTCCACGCCAGGTTCGGAAGATATCCTGAATCTCTTGATGAACTGGCACAAAAAGGAGCTCTTGCTCGAATACCGCGAGAGGCTTTTGGGGGTGAATGGAATTATAATCCAAGCACCGGGGAGGTAACGAGTTCTTCACATCCGGAATTCGAGACCTCGACGTCCTGGGATTAAACAGCATGAACAAGTTCCTTCTATTTGACAAAGAATTGGGTATATTCAGATTACCCCTTGCCTATTCACTTGGTGATCTGGATAGGATCCGGAATATGTTCGGTGAACATTCAGTCGATGCCTCCATTGCTCTGCCGAAATTACCTCCCCAGATCGATATTATCGATAATTCCGGAACCTTGGGGTATATGGTGTATCCACCTTTTGATTTGTCATCAAAAATCAAGGATTTTCTTGAGAAAACCGTTGTCCATGTCAGAGAACTCAAAGGTAAAGGATATGATTATCAACACCCACTGTTTAAAAATTATCTCAAGGCAAGAGATGATTGTGTGAGTTATCTGGCGGAACATCTTGAGTTTGTTGTCAATCAAGAACGTCGCCTGGGAATCTTTAATATTTTCTGGCTTGCCATTACCAAACAAATCATAATTTCGATGGAAGAAGTACTGGTAAATGCTTCAGGAAGTCATAAACTCAGATATATGATCCATCCTCATTTAAAAAGCATGTTAAATCAGGTTTTGGATATGGTTTATGAAAAACTTGAGTTCAAAGATAATGTTACACGCCAGAACGTACCGTTTTATCGGGGAACATTGAAATCAAAACTGGGAGCGAATTTCAATTTCAATTTTGTAAACGATATTCTTAATGTTCAATTAAGTATTCTTGAGCAATCTATTTCTCCACTTGATCCGTTATTCCAAATCAGGAAGATCCTTGTTGATGAAAATTCGGAGTATTACATCAGTTTGAATGATTTTATGGTGCTGTATGAAAGCATTCTCCAGTGGATGCAGGCACAGATTACTGAGAAAAATGATTGGATACAGAGTAATCTGGCGAGAATTCTTGGAATAGATCAGGTAAAATTAGCAAAACTGAACATCAATTCTTTGATTTTCGAGCCGGAGATTATCTTTTCACTTCAGGAAACCCTGAAACAGATACCCGTTTGGAGATCAAGGCGTTCGTTGAGTCTTCGAAAACGAACCCTGCTTGAGGAGATAGGGGATAAGGTTTGGGATCAGGTTTTTCTGGATTATATTAAACTGGCGAAGGAACTGCAGAAAGCGGAAATCATTGGTTATTTCCGCGACAGAATCATATTGCTTGGGTCGGAGTATTGGCGAACAGGTGAAGGAGATGGGGAATCAGCAAACCTCAATGTTGAAGGTCTTAAAGGCCATGTTACCTATAATTTCAATTCCGGGACGGTGATTAATGATCTTCGAAAAGTAACCATGATGTTTATCGATTTGCGCGGATTTACAGAGATTGCCGCAGAACTCATCTCGGTGCAACAACTCAAACAAGCCCTTTATAGCTTTTTTGATCCGACATTGGATATTATTGATCACTTTAATGGAAGCATACGTTTCTTTGCTGGTGATGCCATTCTGGCAACGTTTAGCGAAAGTAACAAATCAGAAGATCGTATTTTAAATGCTGTCCGGTCAGGTATTTTCATTCAGAGACTGTTAAGGGATCTTGTTCAAGACCAGAAAATTCAGTTCGAGGGTGTTGGGATTGGAATCCATATGGGGCAGGTTGAAAATGCCTATATATTCAAAGATCAACAGGAAAAAATCGATACAGTTATCGGTTTGGCTGCGAATATTGCCAGTCGTTTGAGTTCAGGAAAATCAGCTGTTTCCGAACGGCGTGGGGATCCGACACTTATCAGGGCATTACAGGATACACTCCAAGATATTCTCGAGATCATCATGGGAAAAGTTTCGCCAAATCTCCGTGGCACTATCGTGCATTGCTTTGAAAATAGACTGTCCCGGCTCTCTGGCGAGGGTATCAAAACCGATTTTTACATGGACCTGCCAAAACTAAAAAAACAAGCGGGCATGTTCAGAGTAAGTGTTGTGGGTGGCATGCTGGATAACAGTGGTGTTGTTTTATCTGATGATTGTTTCAATGAAGTACGCAAATTTTATGAGTTTCGATCCAGACCCAGAGGTGAAGATATTGAATTTGTTTTCTCGGATCCAGTCTTAAACGAAGAAATTGTATTTTGGAGAGCAGGTGATGCTCTACTCAAGGGTATCGAAGATTCCATTCCAGTTTGGGGAGTCGCTCCAGCGAAGGGACAATAGCCAGGTGATTCGCTCTGTCCTTGTCGAACAAATACGAAAACTAAAACAAGAACGCCGAGCTGTTTTGCTAGTACATAACTATCAGCATTCAGAGGTTCAGGATCTCGCTGATTATCTGGGGGATTCTCTGGATTTGGCTATTCGCGCAACAACACTCGCAGAACCTGTCATTGTGTTTTGCGGTGTGCACTTTATGGCGGAGAGTGCAAAACTTCTGTGCCCCTCTAAAACGGTTCTGCTTCCTGAACATACTGCGGGATGTCCTCTGGCAGATTGCGCAACGGGAACTCAGGTGAGAGAATACCGGGAAAAATATCCTGATGCGGTTTTCGTCGCCTATATTAATACATCTGCTGAAGTCAAAGCCGAATGCGATATCTGCGTTACCTCAGCAAATGCATTAACGATTTTAGCAAAATTTCCAGATAAACGTATCGTGTATCTGCCTGATAAAAACCTGGCTGCTTATGCTGCACTCAAATTGAAGCGGGAAATTATTGTCTGGCCAGGACAATGCTATGTGCACGATTCCCTGATTACATTGAAAAAAATCCAATCTCTCCGTTCGCAACATCCCAATGCTAAATTGCTCGCTCATCCTGAAGCTCCCTTATCGGTCCTGTCGATGGCAGACGTTGTTACCGGAACGAGCGGTATGATCAAATGGGTTTCCGAATCAGACGATATGGAGTTCATCATTGCTACTGAAGTGGGACTGGTTTCGCGCATGCGTAAAGAGCTTCCGGACCGACTATTTTATGAGGTGCCGGGCGCCATATGCAGTTCCATGAAGCTAACAACTTTGCATTCTATAAGAGATGCGCTGCAAAACATGAAAAATGTCATCACTATACCTCCCGCAATTGCTGAACGGGCGCAGAAACCACTCCGTCGAATGTTGGAGATGACGAAGTGAACAATGAGTACCGGGATGTTATTATCATAGGTTCAGGCGCTGCCGGGCTGATGTTTGCCGTTCATATTGCCCGTAACCATAGTGTCGATATCATAACAAAAGATGCTGCATTTGAATCCAATACCAGATATGCACAGGGAGGTATCGCTGCAGTTCTGGATATTCGCGATTCTTACGAGAAGCATTTTCAGGATACGATGAAAGCGGGTGCGGGATTATGTGACCCACTCGCAGTCCAGGTGCTGGTGCAAGAAGCACCGGCTCGAATCTATGATCTGATTACAGCTGGCGTTGATTTCGACAAATCGGGAGATCACAGCCTAGAGTTTACGCGGGAGGGTGGACACAGCGACCGGCGGGTTCTGCATGTCGGGGATATGACGGGGCAAGCCATTGAATCAGCACTTCTAAAAACAATTCAAGATCCTCATTTTGACATTCGCGTTCTGGATCATTGCACCGTGACACAACTGATTGTTTGGAATGGAACCTGTTTTGGAGTAGAGGTTTTGGACAGCACAGGGAAATTGCGAAATATTTTTGCCAAGACGATCTTCCTTGCAACCGGCGGCGCAGGTCAACTCTATTCGGATACAACCAATCCTGAAATCGCTACTGGAGACGGGTACGTAATGGCTTTCGAAGCCGGTGCTAAATTGGAGAATATTGAGTTTATCCAATTTCATCCAACAGTGTTTTACAAACCCCCGGCTCCCAGGTTTTTGATTTCCGAATCCGTGCGTGGCGAAGGCGGAATTTTAAGAAATGCACAAGGGGAGCGGTTTATGCCAGACTACCATGAAATGGCAGAGCTGGCTCCACGAGATATTGTATCTCGTGCAATTGTCGCGGAAATGCAAAAAACCGATGCGAACAACGTTATGCTGGATATCCGGCATCTGGGTTGTAAGTTTATCCTGAAAAGATTTCCTACGATTGTTTCTACAATTCAAACGTTCAACATTGATCCGGTTACACAAGCAATACCCGTTGCACCCGCTGCGCATTATTTCTGTGGCGGCGTTAAAACGGATATTGATGGCAGAACTACAATCCGGGGATTATATGCGGGAGGGGAGGTTGCCTGCACAGGTGTCCACGGCGCCAACAGACTGGCTTCAAATTCACTTCTGGAATCCGTGGTATTTGCTTATAGAGCTGCAGTGAATGCCGACAGGTTTATTCGGTGTTATCAGGATGATGAGATGAAACGTGTGCGTAAAAACATCCGTCATGTCACGTCAAAATATTCAGACAATAAAGGAAAGATTATTTCTGAAAAGGATATCGCTACATTACGGACACAACTTCAGGCAAACATGTGGAAAAATTGCGGCATTATCAGAAGCTTTAAAAGTCTGGATGAAGGTCTAAACATCATTTCAAATCTAGAAAAACAATTCCGGGATCTCGGCGGGAACGCAACACTCACTATAAAAGCAGTTGAATTGAAAAATCTTCTGGTTCTTTCTAAACTTGTTCTCAATGAAGCTCGAGCCAGAAAACAAAATGCTGGAACTCATTATAATGTGGATTGTGATACACCAACATTATTCAGAAATTATGCCGATCGAAAGGAAGGACACTCATGATGGATTATGAAGTGTCAACATTCTGGTCTCTTGTAGTTGAAATCGGATTTTTTGGGTGGATTGGAAGTACCATAGCTTTCATTTTCAAAGGATTCGATGATAAGGAAAATTTGAATAAAAAAAGAGCACTCTTTTGGGGTCTTATGATTGTGCTCTTCTATGCAATCTGGGTTACAGGTCTGGTGAATGCATGACTATACGTGAACATACTCATATGGTTGCATATTTTTCATGAGAAAATCGATACAGATAATCATAGGTATTTTAATCAGCGTTGCACTGTTTTATTGGTTTATTAAAGATGTTAATACGATAAGAGTTACTGCGAACTCCGGAAAAGGACATGGGTATGGTATCTTTTCAGATCGCGTGGTCTACCTGAGTGATGTTAGTGGATTGCGTATCGGTGATGAGATAAACATATTTTCAGGAAACAAATCGTCAACATCTAAGCATACCATCACCACCATAATTCCGTGGCTGGGTATCACAGACATGTCAGATGAATCTCAAAAAACCCGAACCGAATATATAGTTATCTTGAAACAACCGCTTGATATAGAATTACTTGTCGAGAACGGCGCTGGCATAAAATTTCCCAGACTGCAACGGGCATTCAAATCGATTCAATACTTCTGGTTGCTTCCTTCATTACTCTTAACGCTTGTAGCGCTTTGGGTTCGATCCTATCGATGGAAACTTTTTTTCCCCAATAGGCAGAATATCCGCATGAAATCTCTCTGGATTTCTGTGTGCATCGGGTATATGGCGAACAATGTTCTTCCGGCACGAATGGGAGAGGTCGTACGAGCATGGATTTTGGGACGAAAAGAAAACAGACGTACGACTGAAGCGTTTGCAACGATTGTTATGGAGCGGGTATTCGATATCCTTTCAATTCTAATGCTTTTTGTAATGTTCATATACTATTATTCAGCTCGAAGCGACATAACGTTACCCGATTGGCTGAAAGACGGTGCAATCACTTTGGCAGCAATCAGCTTAATAGCACTCGCCTTTTTACTCCTTCTGAAATTTCAAACCGAATTTTCGATGAATATTTTGAAAAAGTTATTAAAACCTTTTCCGGTAAAACTCACAGACCCATTGATGAGAATGGTGCGTTCTTCAATAGAGGGTTTGGAGATCATCTCAAGCGGGTATGCTTCTTTCGCAGCATTCCTGCTGTCAATGGCAATCTGGATAATCTTGGCTTTTGTTTATTATTTCCTCTTTTTCTGTGTCGGCATTGAAGGTGCATCGCTGATGGATTCGATGTTCCTGATCGTAGGTTTGGCGTTCGCGGTTTCCATTCCATCTGCTCCGGGATTTTTCGGTACATTTCATTTCGTGGGTAAACAGATTCTCCTTATTGTTGGATTGAAAGGCAACATTGTTGCATATGTTTTACTTGCTCATGCTATGGCGTTTATTCCTGTGGTAATACTTGGATTTTTTTATTTAAATCAAGAAAAAATTTCATTCCGGGATTTGGTAAAATCAATACAAACCGCTAAAACAACGCATTCGGAAAACGCAACTGCTTCATAAGGATGCATCATGCGCGGTAAACCTGTCCAGATTGCTTATTCTTTGGGGGATCCTGCTGGTATCGGTCCGGAAATAATTCTTCAATTGTTATCCGGTTCGTGGCGCTCACACCCGATAAAAATAAGGATATTTGGATCAACAAACGTTTTACGTGAATGTGCTGCAGTCCTTTTTCATGCATTATCCATTGACCAGCATCGTGTTTTAGGGGGGTGTCTGGAATGCGAAACAGTAAATGTTCTGAATCAGCAGATTGAATGGCAACCGGGCAATCCATCGCAGGAGGGTGCTCAACTTGCTTGGAATGCCATAGATGCTGCTATCGATTCGGTTATGACAGGAGAATCGGATGCACTGATTACAGGACCAATACATAAGGCTCAAATGCTCAAAATCGGATTTCCCGATCCCGGCCATACAGGTTATCTGGCTAGAGTGTCGGGTAGCCAAAACCCGGTGATGTTATATGATTCACCAAAATTGAAAGTTGCGTTGGCAACAACTCATATTCCACTTTCAGCTGTACCAACATCCTTAAATTCGGAAGTCATTGAATATACTGTCAAATGTGTATTCAACTACTTAAAGGACTTGAAAATAACACATCCCAGAATTGCGGTTGCCGGATTAAATCCGCATGCCGGAAGTGGAGACAACTTCGGACCTGAAGAGGAGAATGTCGTTATTCCGGCCATACGTGCGCTTCATACGCTGGATGCGGATATTATCGGTCCTGCGGCTCCTGATAGTGTTTTTTTTAAAGCGATTCAGGGTGATTATGATGCTGTTGTCGCCCTTTATCATGACCAGGGTTCTATAGCCGTTAAAACAATCGACTTTCGCCATACGGTAAATGTGACATTAGGAATTCCATTTATCCGAACATCTGTCGATCATGGTACCGCCTTTGATATCGCCGGAATGGGTAAAGCGGACAGCGGGAATCTTGCTGCTGCGATAGAATTAGCAGCAAGATTGGTTCTGAGTAAACAATAAGTTCATGACAGATCCCATCTGTTGTATCCGGCAAGATCTGAGACGCTTTGGAGTTCATCCGAATACCATTCGTGGTCAAAATTTTCTGCTATCTGCAAAAATCAGATCAAAAATAATCTCTCTCGCAAAAATAGATCCAACTGATTGTGTGCTTGAAATCGGTGCCGGCACGGGAATCATGTCGTATAATCTGGCCAAGATTTCGAGTAATCTTCATTTGATTGAGATAGATCCAACATTAATGCAGATACTCCAATCCAGATTTTCCGAAATGGAAAATATTCATATGCATCTTGACGATGGTGTTGCGTGGTTAAGCAGGGAATGGAGAAAATTGCCAGGAACATTTAAAATCGTAGCCAATTTACCTTATGGCATTTCATCTCCAATTTTATTCACGCTTCTATCCGTATATCCTTCTTGCAGTAAAACTGTCGTAATGCTTCAAAAAGATGTAGCACTTAGAGTTGTTGCAAAACCTGGATTGCGAAGTCGAGGTGTACTGTCGGTTATGGTTCAATCAGCCTATGATGCTCGCATTGTATGTGATGTCGCGAAAGATAAATTCTTTCCTCAACCCGAAGTCGAATCATCCGTGATGGTACTTGAACCCAAACCGATACCTTGGGCTGTAGATACAGTTTTCCTGGAAAAACTTGTGAAAAATGTGTTTAAACACAAACGCAAGACGGTATTGAATAATTTGAAATCGGCTTATCCGAAGAAAATTATCGATGCTGTCGCATTCGACTTGGGTGAAATCGCTGGTTATCGTCCGGAAGATCTTGATGAAGAGCATTTCGAGAAACTATCATGCACTATTCAATCATTATCAGAAAGTGAAGCACCTGAGAAATGACCATTTTTCAATCCATTGTTTTGGGTATTGTTCAGGGTTTAACGGAGTTTTTACCGGTTTCGAGTTCAGGACACCTTGTCATTGCTCAAAAACTGTTTGAACTGGAAGCATCTGGTTCAGTGATGTTTGATGTTGCTCTGCATGCGGGCACACTCGTTGCTGTAGTGATATATTTCCGCAGGGAATTGATGGATATGATCACAAGTCTTTTTCCTGTGGTATCCCATTCAGCACGTGATCCCATTCGCAATTCACGCAGGTTGATACTTGGACTTTTTTTAGCAACCTTACCGGTTGGCCTGGGAGGTTTTTTCCTTAAAGATTTTGTAAAATCAGTTTTTGAGTCTTCGCACAGACATCTTTGGACGGGACTTTTCCTGTGTGTGACAGGTTGTATGCTTTTTCTTGGTGAGTGGATTTCGAGGAAATACAGCACCGCCATTTCACCGGTTGAAAAAAGCCAATTCTTCCGCTGGATCGGTGTCGGTTTTGCTCAATTGATAGCGCTTCTACCGGGAGTTTCAAGATCAGGAGCCACGATTTCAGCAGGTTTGATGATGGGTTGGTCTCGTACATCTGCAGCGCAGTTTTCATTCTTAATGATGATTCCAGCGGTGACGGGAGCGGTGGTTTCGGAAATTCCGGAATTAATTTCTGAAGGAACTTCACTACAAAGTATGATGCTTCCAACAATTATTGGAACCATTGTAGCCGGCGTTTCAGGATATGCTGCAATCCATATTTTACTTAAGTATATAAAACATCGAACACTATTTCCATTCGGTGCGTATTGCTTTTTTATCGGATTGCTGATTTTGCTGCTGTCCATATAAATTTCCTGGAACAATTCATCAAAATCAGATATGTTCGCTTCGGAAGGAGGTGGCAGATGAGAGATTTTCTGAATCTGGCCATAGAATACATGAAGGAACAAAACGTCACATATGGCGATATCCGTTTCGGTTCATATCAGTGGCAGAATATTTCTACGCGAAACACAATGGTAACAAATGTCTCCGATGTTCAATCAGAAGGATTTGGAATAAGAGTGTTTGCAAACGGCGGATGGGGATTCGCTTCCAATACCGATTTTACCCCTGAAAATATTCGAACAACCGTTAAACGAGCTGTCGAAATAGCTTTTGCCAGCGCTTTGACGCAAACCAATGGATTTCATTTTGCATCAGAGAAACCGGAGCATATTGTATGGATAACACCTTATGACGTGGATCCTTTTTCGGTACCTATATCTGAAAAAGTGGATTTATTGTTGGCGATAAACAGCAAGCTTATGAAACGAAGTGCGATAAAATTTGCTGTTTCCGGGATGAACTTTGCAAAAGAACATAAGTATTTCATGAACACAGAAGGTACCTTTACGGATCAACTTCTTATAAGAGTTGATGCCAGTTACACTGCGACAGCCATCGGACCGGAAGGATTTGAATCGAGAACATATACGTTGATACCGTTGAATATCGGATATGAACACGTTCATAAAGCTCCATTGCTGGATGAAACGGAGCGAATTGCCGAAGAGGCTATTGCTTTGCTTCGGGCGAAAGAGTGTTCCTGTGAGGAAACCGATTTGATACTCTTGCCCTCGCATACATGCTTGACGATACATGAAACAATCGGTCATGCAACTGAATTGGACAGAGTTATGGGATGGGAAGCCGATATGGCTGGAACCAGTTTTGCGACAATTGACAAGTTAAATAATCTCAAATATGGGTCGGATATTTTCAATGTTATTGCCGACAGAACTCAGAAACACGGTCGATCCTCCGTCCCGGTGGATGATGAAGGGGTTAAAACCGGTAAATGGCACATCATTAAGGATGGCATCTTAACAGGATATGCGACAACCCGTTGCACTTCCCATTTTATTGGTGAAAGCCAAAGCCGGGGATGCAGCTACGCAGATAGTTGGCAAAGCGTACCCATCTTACGCATGCCAAATGTCTCCATTGAACCCGGACCTGTCGACTCTCCATCCCTTGAAGAACTGATTGCTGATACGAAAAGAGGTGTTCTTGTTGATGGTATGGGTAGTTTTTCGATTGATCATCAGAGAATAAATTTTCAATTTGGCGGTGATTGTGTTTGGCGGATCGAGAACGGAAAGATCGGTGAAGTGATTCGCAGATTCACATATCAATCACATAATCCTGCTTTTTGGAATTCAGTTGATGTTATTTGCAGGAAAGATGAATGGCAACAATATGGCGTGGTGAACTGCGGAAAAGGCCAACCAATGCAACGGGCACAGTTGACTCATGGCAGCGCTCCATTAAGATTGAGAAATATTTCCATTGGAAGGGCAAAAATATAATGAACTATTTGGATGAGAATCAAATCAGGCAGTTGACCGATTCCTTTCTTTCAGCCGCAAAACAAGCCGGTGCCGATGATGCAGCCGTGAATGTTCTTGCATATCGGAATGAATCAGCACGGTTCTCAAGAAACCAGATCATTCAGAATGTTGAGCAACGCCAAAATAATGTTACCCTTGCTGTTGCTGTAGGCAAGCACCAGGCTTCTGTATCAACGGATATTATCAGCAGAGAATCCATCCAGCAAAATGCCAAAAAAGCTGTAGAAATTGCCAAAATGTTTCCTGAAAACCCCGAATACATGCCGCCGTCAAAACCAAGCGAATTTCCTAGAATCAATGCATTTGATGAGCGCACGGATCAAGTTTCACAACAGGAAAAAGCAGGCATCATTCGCGAGATTTGCAGAAATGTTGCCAAAGAAGATCTTCTGGCGTTTGGAACACTTGTCACGGGACATACTATTCATGCCGCGGCAAACACAAACGGGCTGTTTGCCATGTTTCCGAAAACAAAAGCCGAGTTGACACTGACCGTCCGAACCCAGGATGGGAAGGGAAGTTCACGTGAAATTCAGGACCATTATTTGTTCGATGCGCTTGATATCGATAAGACAATTCAGAACACCATCCAAAAAGCCGTCCGATCAAAAACTGCCAAAGAAATACCTCCGGGTGACTACAGAGTCATCTTGAGTCCTACTGCTGCAATGAATTATTTCATGCTGTTATTCTGGACTCTTGATGCCCGCAGGATTGAAGAAAAACGCAGTGCATTGAATTCGCATTTCAAAATCGATCAGATTACCGACTCTCAATTATTCAGTTCTAACATTACGATTCATAGCAGAGTGAATCATCCTGATCATCCTGAATCGCCGTTCAGCATAGCGTTGAGTATGGATGGCTATGCGGGTCAAGGTCAGGCTGCAACCGTTTTTTCTGACGGATTACCGGTAGGGAACTATCCGATTATTGAAAATGGGTGTGTCAGAAAGTTGTTCTATACAGCCTACTGGGCTTATCATAAGGGTATAGATATCACTGGATTTCCGACTTTGATTGAATTTCAAGGATCAAACCGGTCGATCGAAGAACTGATTGCTGATCAAGAGCGCGCTTTATTTGTAAACAGCTTCTGGTACATACGGTTTGTCGATCCCAATCACCTACTCTTGACGGGTTTGACGCGGGATGGAGTGTTTTTGGTAGAAGATGGTGCGATAACAACTCCCGTGAAAAACCTTCGCTTTAATGAAAGTCCTTTGGTGTCGCTGCAGAATGTCATCTCGCTTGGCAGACCCGAACGGCGCAGCGCGTGGTTTAATACCGTTTTGATACCACCCTTTGTCATTGATAATTTCAGCTTTTCTGTGGATACGGATGCTGTCTGATTGGAATTGGTACTATTGCGGATTCCAGTCATACTGAATCCATGAAACGGAACCTGACTGAACTGCTTGGCGAATGCTCCGTTCCACAGAACTGAGTCGTTTTTTCTTCCCACTTTTGACCTCGATAAAAATTATCTCTGTTACTTCTCCGGTATCTAAACCATTAAAAACAATAAAATCAATAGGTTGTCCTATGAATTTAGCTTCTGTTGGTGGAGCGGGAAAGTTGGGTAGATAAGGCGCTATTTGCTCATTAAGACGTCCCTTGAGGACGGAACGTGATCGGAGTTTGAAGTGTTTGTATCTGGAAATCCACACTAGACGCCAGTAGATAGACGCTAATAATATTCCCGTAAATAAAATGATTATGTATCTGATAATGTCAGGCAATTCTTGCCATAGCTCGATCATCGAAATATCAGAAATATCTTAGCTATAGTACGGACAGCTAATCATTGAAATCAAAAGCGGAATATTTATCAATAGAAACACCAGGCTTTTCAACGATATTGCCGTTGATTTTTTTGTCGAACCATAGTTTTCCGTTTTCAAACCGTTTAGCTAGAGCGGGAACTTTAGATCCATCTGCTTCCGTTAAGGTGCCCCATCTTGGTTTGAACACGATGTAATTTACGGTGTCAGGGCTTACTTCCCGTCGAATATTACCTTCCGGTCCACGATCAACGATGATAATAAAATTCCTTCCGTTCCAATTCATGACTCGGCAAGCTCTCTCAGCTGGACCTTTGGCAAATTTGATGCGATCTACCGTTTTTACATCATCCATTCTATCCATTATTTCGCTGCGCGACTTTTTCATTTGTGGATTTTCGCTTGATTTACCATAGAAAATACGTATCCACTTAATTTTACAGTCCTGTTTGCGAGGACCGCCAAACTTCATCTCAAGACGATTAATTCTTTTCTGGACTGCCCAAGTTGTGCGTTTATTGGTATCGATATCACGCAAACCGAGTTTTTCGCCGCCAGGATATACAACGAGTTCACCAGTCATTTTTCCATGCTGATCACTCCATTCCACTTGCACAGAATCCACAAGACGCAGACCACAGGGTGCTGATAAAACTAGAGAGCTGCCTTCCTGATAAGACTTGCCGATTTTCAACTCATGGTACGTATTACCATCATCCATTCTGTGGAATGTCCACAAGTACCCGTCAACCTCTCTGTCATTTTCACACGCAGTCACTAAAGAAGGTACTAACAAAGCAAAGATTGTTAATGTTATCGATAGCATCTTCATCACTTCTTCCTCCCAGTAAATATTAGCAGTTAGAGAAATATAAAACATATTTGCTTTATACAATAGATCATATTACCGAACAAATAGGAATCTGGTTTCATTACATAGTGTACATGTCCCCGCCAGGATGAATTTTGAAAAATCATCGCCACTTTTACCTGTCTCATACAGAAGTCCAACGGCAAGTTGAAATCGGTTTCCGCCGCAGGAGCATTTGGATTGTACATAGCTGCTGTTCGTTTCAAATCCGGTGGAAGCCTGCTGATACGGATCGTAGAATATTATTGACGTATATTTATCCCTGACTGATTTAAGTTTAATAATGTTTCGTTCATGATCGATGTCTGCATAAAAGGTGGCACCTGATTCCGGGCTTTTCACGGATCGGATGACAGCTGTTTTCCCCGGTTCGGTCCAATTGTTATTTTCAAATGCTTGCCATGCTGCATTGCGTTCAGTCGATAGGTATGGTGACATGCGGGAAGGCAAAGGATCTATATTGCCAATTGGTTCATCTCCTGAACAGCCCAGAAATATACCTGAAATCAGCAAAGTCATTATTAGGAAACAATGTAATCCAGGTACTGTTTTCATCATCTTGCTGTCCTGCATTCATTCATTGTAATTGTAAACATGAATCAGGACAATATCATTAGGTAAGATTTCAAGATGATAATCTTGTTAATTTCGCTGTTTCAATGGGAAAGACATAATGATATATTGGTGCTGGGAACACGGGAAGCTTGACTTTTCACCGGGAGGTGACTATAGCTCTTTGAGTTGAACGGCAAGCATTAGGGAGAACAACGTTGGAAAAGAGGACACAGCCGCCGTATTTAAAGTGTTCATTTTGCGGTAAGAATCAACATGAGGTAAAAAAGTTAGTTATAGGTCCCAAGGTCTATATCTGTAACGAATGCGTTCAGATTTGCAGGCTAATTCTTGATCAGGATGCAGAACCGGAAGTCAAAGAACATATCATTACTGAAGAGACCTTACCAAAACCATTTGAGATCAAATCGTACCTGGATCAATTTGTTATTGGGCAGGAACATGCAAAAAAGATTTTATCGGTGGCTGTTCACAATCATTATCGCCGTATTTACGCAAAGGACAATGATCTTGATAAATCAAATAATGACGGTATTTTACTCGAGAAATCGAATATCCTGTTAATCGGTCCCACCGGTTGCGGTAAAACACTTCTAGCTCAGAGTCTGGCAAAATACCTTAAAGTGCCCTTTGCTGTTGCTGATGCGACAACCCTGACGGAAGCCGGATACGTCGGGGAAGATGTCGAAACCATAGTGTTAAAATTACTTCAAGCCGCAAATCTTGA